>DFBV01000046.1 GCA_002366755.1 Anaerolineales bacterium UBA3071 | reverse complement strand
CCCCAGCGGTTCTCCCCGAATCCTGGGCATCTGCACGGGGAAGACGGGCACGTCCAAGACCGCGGCGGCCTCGGCCAGTGGACCGTGGTTGCAGGCCAGCAGTGGCTGGAACCGTTCGCGGTCGAGGTGTTTGAGCAGCAACAGCAGACTGTGCTCTGCACCGCCTAGCGCCTCGGCGTGGTCAACGTACAGCACGTGGGTCATGACTGGCCTCACTCCCGCAGCGCATCCCGCAGGAGGGGATAGACCTGCACCATCTCCTGCGGCGACGAGCCATCCAGCGGCGGGCCGTCGTGGGCGAAGATGCCCCATTGGCTGGGCAGTCTCGGGTGATAGCCGTGCATGGCCTTGGGGATGTGGCGGGCGAAGGTGCTGGGCTCGAAGCAATAGCCCTCTTCCAGCACCATGATGAAATCGCCGAAGGCTGGATTGGTTAGCCCATAGTGCCGCCGCTCCTCGCTGGCCAACAGGTGGCCGCGGGACAGCGAGCTCAGGAACTCGGTCAGCGGCTGGCGCAGCGCTTCGTCGTAGACCCAGACCCGCAACAGCGTCGCGTCGCTGAAGCAGAGGTAGCTGTGCAGCCCCGAACGCCCGCAGCATTCCTCGATGTCCAACCGGATGCCACCTTTGACGTTGACCATGCCGTGATCGGAGACGACAAAGAGATGTCCGGCCGGGTAGCGGTGTCGGAACTCCCGCGCCAACTCCGCCACCCAGCGGTCCAGCCGGGCGAGGTGCTCCTCGTGCTCCCATGAGCCCACGCCGTGGTTGTGACCGATGCCGTCCAGGTCGGGCAGGGGCACGAAGAGCTGCGAATGTTCCGCTAGCGCCGCCAGTGCACGGCGGGAGACTGCCTCGTCTCGCGACCCCTTGGGGGCGATTCCACGGTATGGCAGGACCTGCAGGCCCGGATGCTCGCTGAAGAGGGTGGGCCTGGGGAAACGGGACGAAAGGATATGCTCACCGGCCACGGCGAACTTGTCCAGGTGGCGCAGTGGGATGTTGGGCATGATGTGATCGGGGCGGTAGCCACGAGTCAGTAACCTCTGCAGGCCACGGTTCAGCACGTAGGGGCGGAAGATGACATCCAGGAGCGGCAGCAGCCGGCACCAGCGGTGGCCTGGCGATTCCTTGGGGTTGACCATCCACTCGCAGAAGTAGCCGACCTCATCGGGGCGGTAGCCGGCAAAGAGCTCGGCGTGGATGTTGACGCTGTAGCCGAAGCCGGGGCGCACGGGGCACCGTTCGGGCATGCGGCCCAAGAAGTCCATTTCTGCTGCCTGATCGTAGCGCAGGCTATCAATGAAGATGATGAGTGTGTCAGCCATCTTGCCACTCCGTCACGAAGTCGAAACGCTGGCGGTACTTGGGGTCGCCCAACCGGACATACTCCCGCCAGAAGTCGCCCCAGGCACGGCGCTGCGCCAGCCAGCGTGCGGCGAAGTTGCCTTCCAGCGGCTGGAGAGGCGCAACGGCGATGCGTCCCAGCAGGCGGGCGGATAGGACCAACTGCTCGGTGGCCTCATTGTCCTGCCCGGCCTGGTGAGCGATGAGCGCCCGGTGCATGGCCAGCAGGCCCGCTGCCGTGACGCCCTTTTTCGGTGAGCGCAGCCAGCGGCCAGCGGCCAGTGGCCCGCCGGCTTTCGCATAGTGAAGAGACAACCGTGCCAGGTTGGCCCACTCTCCGCGGGAAATGGGCCACTCGTTGAACAGGCACAGAAACCTCAAGGCTGCGGCTACGTGGTTGATGACTTTCGCATAGCGATACGGCAGCGATTCAGAGGAATGCAGCGACTGACGCTCTTGTAGGCAGGCGATCAGGAAGGCGGGGAATTCCTCGCCGAAGCGGGTCGCCAGCCCCAGTTGCCCGTAGTGCTTGGCCATGTGCTTCACACGCTCGCCGTACGAAGGCAGCAGCACGCCGCAGTGCGGCAACAGCACCGTGGTCAAGTCCAGTGCGTTGCGGCAGAGCACGTACCCCCAGACCGTCTCCTCCAGGTGGGTCAGTGGCCCGTGGAGCAGGCGACAGGGCGTGTGCAGCAGGATGGCCCACAGCCGCTTGATCAGGATCTCGTTGGTGTTGCGCAGATCGAGGTTGGCCAACGTCACCTCCGGCAGCAGCGGGCGTACATCTTCGCCGTGAAGCACCTGGCCGTTGGCCTTGAGCTCGTAGGTGAAGATGATACGGGGCATCGTGGGCAGCCGGTGCCTTTCGCGGAAGATGACGTCAATGTGAAACAGGGGATTGCGCTGACCGAATTCCCGCTCCAACCCGGCCAGTCGCTCAGCGACGCGCTGCCGCTCCCTGGCCGGCAAGCGGCGCCTAGTCACTACCAGAAACTCGTAGTCGCTGAACACCTCCAGTCGCCCGTCCAGCTCGGCGTAGGCCAGCTCGCCGCGGGCCGCGGAGCCGAGCAGGAGGATAGACAGCACGCCAGGCACTTCTCCAAGGATGCCCGTGATCTGACGCAAGCTTTCCTGAACGAGTTGAGGGTAGCTGGTAGCAATCATGGAAGGAAGCGATAGAGTTCAGTGGTAGGTGGACCAGTGGCGTATTCTATGGCAAACATCTCCCTGTGGCGGCTGACAACCCCGGCCATGGAATCCTCCTGTTCGGGACGCACTGCGCCAACGACAGGGTAATCTGCTCCGCAGCTACGCAAGTAGGTCAGGATGTCAGCATCGTCTTCGACGGGCGCGTAGGGAACTGTCAAGTGTCCTGAACGGAGATGAAACAGGTAAGGTTTGCGTGCCATAACCACCGCATCCTGAGAGAGATGAGTGGCGGTCCAATCGGCAACCGCGAAGTAGCTCTGCCACTCAGGTGGATAGGGGTTGGTAACCCGGCGTAGATGGAGGGCGGTGTCGCCACCGAGGTTAATGACCAGAAGGAGCACAGCGAGGGTGGGCATCAGCGGCAAGTTTCGCCGTCCGGATCGCGTGAGCAGGGCTTCAGCAACACGGACAGAGCCAGACAGGAAGAATAGGGCCAACGGGATGAGTGGAACGAGGAACTTCTCGCCTTGCCAGGGCCACACCAGGCAAATGACCATGTAGCCGACAACATATGCAGCCAGCGGGTCAACCCTTCGCCGAAGAGATAGCCAGATGCCCCAAAACAACATGGCCAACACAGCCAAACCTAGCAAGTTATCCATGAGGGCAAAGGCAGGTATGTGCCGAGATGCCAGGTTGAAGAAACGTGTAGGTGCGTAGAGCAACGCCCCTGCCCAGGATTCTGGGTACGTGGGGAGGTTTTCCAGAGTAAGACGACCCAAGTGGGCAGTTTGCGTGATGATGACTGGGAGGCCATGTGAATTCTCGCCAGGGGCCATGAGTTCCTGAAGGTAGTTGTTTTGGCGAGCGTCGGCCGGCAGGCCCCAGAGGTGAAGCAGCCAGGGCGCTAGCACTACTGCGTAGACCGCCATGGTGACCAGAGCATCTCGCCAGTGCCGTCGCCAAGCCAGGACGGCAAGCAGTGCAATCATAAGGCTCACACCTATGCTGCGGGCTAGAAATGCCAAGGCAGCGCAGAGTGCGGCCAGAGATAGAGGTACGAGACTCCCGGTTGACCGATCCTTGGAGCAGGCGAATAGAACCAACGCTGTCAGCGAGAACAGGAGATAGAGACCTTCTGGTCGCACAGTATTGGCGTAACGGTATAGCCAAGGATTGGTGATGCTCAGCAAAACCAAAACGCGTGCACCTGGGACACCCAAGGCTGGCCGCACCAGATAGTACAATGGCAGCAGAGCGAGCCAAAAGGAGGCGGCTGACGATAGCTTCAGCAATCGTAAGTCATTGCCACCGAGCAAAGTAAATGGAGCCAGCGAAAGAGGAAAGACGGGCGGGGCCTTGACAAAGGGCACATTGTCAGGGGTGTTAGCCAGACGGTAGCCGTTGCCCTTGGCCAACGAGCGGGCGAGGACAATGTAGAGCGCATTATCACCGCCTGTGTCCAGATACGGGTCCAGACATAGTAGTTGCAACACCAGTAGAGCCAACAACAAGGTGCCAAAGCACCACTTGCTCTTGATCAGTCGGTGCAGCGCGCCAAAAGCTACGTCCAACCAGGAGGAGACCCCATCGTTCGAAGACTGGGTATTGGTATGGCAATCGTGTTCCATAGCGATGTGTTCCAAGTGATGGAGTGTGCACCGAATGTCAGCACTGCCGCTGGGTGCCGCTGAGCATGTTTTGGAAGAGCTGATCCAAAGTCTCTTCCATCACGTTCCAACTGTAGCGCTCGATGCAGCGCTGCCGCGCCCGTCGGCCCATCTCTTCCGCTAACGACGCGTCGAGCACCAGGCGGCGGATGGCCTCGGCCAGCGCGGGCACGTCTCCTGGCGGGACGATCAGCCCGCACCCTTCCAGGATCTGCGGCAAATCACCCACAGCGGTGGCCACGATGGGCCGGGCCATGGCCATGGCGTCGAACACCTTGGCCGGCACCTGGGCGCGGGCGAAGGGGATGTCTCGCTGCGGCAGCACCACCAGATCGGCCGCGGCCAGGAAGCGGGGGATCTCGGAAAAAGGTTGCATGTCCAGTAGGTGCATCCGCTCCCCGCCCAGCGCGGCCAGCCGCCTGGTGTACGGATCGCGGCGATCCACGCCAACGATGACCAGGGTCAGCGGCAGGTCGGCCAGGCGATGCAAGGCGGCGATGAGTTCCTCCAACCCTTTGTGCGGCCGTGGCGTGCCCAGAAACATCACGATCTTGCGCTCGTCGAGGCCCCAGGCCCGCCGCAGGACCTGGCCAGAGTAACGTGCCGGGTCGACATGCTCCGTATCGCGCCCATGCGGCACGTACACACCGCCGAAGCGCTGCTGCAGCATGCTGGAGACGGTGGTGATGGCGTCGGCCTGGGGGATGAGCCGCTCCATGAGCAGCAGGTACTGGTTGGCGTAGGGATTGTGCAGCCGCCCGACGAGGCCGAGCAGCCTGCGCCAGCGGCTCAGGGCGTATTCCCCCTCAATGTCCCAATCGTCAATATCCAACACCAGCGGCATCCCTCGTTGCCGCTGGGCCAGCAACCCCACGCCGAAGCTGGCCGGACGCGGCTTCACGGCGTAGATGGCATCTCCCTCGATCTGGCGCAGCAGCTCGCGCATGGACAGGAAGAAGCGGGGGAAGTTGCAGCCGCGCACTATCTTGTAGGCGAATTCGCCCGTGTCGCAGGGAGGCCAGATGTACTGACCAAAGGTTGGTCCCAGCACCTCCACCTCGTAGCACCGCTGGAGCACGCGGGCCAGGAGGTACGCCCGTCCCAGGGCGTTGCTGGATAGATTGGCGACTAGTATACAGATGCGTTGGCTCATGAGTTGGTCTTGATGCACTCTAGATAAAGGTGATCATAAGCGGCGATTGTTTGATGTAGGCTGTAGCGGGTGAGTATGGTTTCTCGGGCAGCGGCCGCCAGAGAGGCACGTAGAGCAGGCTGGTGGATCAGCGTTTTCATGGCCATCGCCAGCGCAGCTTGCTGTTGTGGCGGAACGGCTAGCCCATTGTATCCGGATTGGATGACATCAGCCACGCCGCCAATCTGCGTTACCACCGGCGCCAGGCCGCAGGCCATCCCTTCCAGCAGCACATTGGGCAGACCCTCACGGTGAGAGGGCAGGACCAAGACGTCAGCGAGCCGGTAGAGATCCACGGGATCGTCCACTAACCCTATGTGCTGCAAGAACGACAGGTGGGTAGTCCTCGCCAGCACCTCTGTTTCAATCGAGTCGGGCTGATCTTTGCCTGACCCTACCAGCAGTAGGTAAAGGCCGTTCTCGGTTTCCACTAACTGTTCCCAGGCCGTGAGCAGGTCGAGCAAGCCTTTGCGTGTGACGAAGCGGCCGATAAACAGAAAAACCACTGCGGAGGCAGGGAGATTGAGTGCTGCCCGCAGGCGTTGCCTGGTATCTGCGTCGGCTGGCCGGTAATGCTCCTCATCAACGCCGTTGGCGATGAGGTGAATCCGCTGAGGTGGAAAGCCCAATGCCTGCAATTCGCTGCGTATTTCTTCGGTCAGCGCCACCCAGGCGGTTGCTCGTTTGAAGAGGTGGTGCTTCAGGTGCAAAGGATCGAAATCGATTAGGCAACCCAGCCACGTTTGCTCAGGCGATCTTCCCCCTGCCAGATAGCGGGTGACGTCGCTGTAAGTGGCTGGTCGCACTACCACGGGTTTGCCAGCCAGCCGGCCTACCAGCAACCCGATCGTGGCCAGATGTCCAGCACCGTAAACATGAATCAGATCATAGCTGTTGCGTTCCCAGTACAAGGTGCGCAGCATGGCCCACCAGCCCGCGTACATATCGGTCGGCGACCAGGTGCCCTGACCAAAACGTCGTACTGTGATGCCTGCCACCCTTGTCGCAGGAGATGAGTCAGGGGTTGGCCGATGGGTCCAAACGGTGAAATCCCTCCCTTGGCTCACAAAACGGCTCAGGATGGCCAGGCATTGCCGTTCCATGCCACCGATGATGGGGTAGAAGCGTTGGATCAGGACTACAATCCGCGGTATGGTCATCTGTTTTTCCTGGCGAATAATCCGATCTGTGCCCCCAAGTGCCAGCCACGGTCACTAGCCCACGCAAAGAAGGGATGCGAAGCACGATCAAGAAGCCGATGGAGCCGCAGCACCGAGGGAGAGCGTGGTGGCAAGCCTGCTTTATTCTGCAAGGCCAGGTAACGATCGCGACGGTCCAGAAGCCAGTTGCGCGTTGTGATGGACACTAATTCAAATCCTGCTTGCTCTATGGCACGGGTCAAAGTGGCCGGGGTGAAATAGCACAGATGCCAGGGGAAAATGACCGCTCCCCATTGCTGTCCCAAAATCAGACGTCGCGTAAGGCTGTCAAAGTTGGGAGTCCAGATGTAAAGGGCGCCGCCTGGCGGCAATACACGTGCGGCCTCAGCCAGGGTGTGGACTGGCTGGGGCAAATGTTCGACCACGTCATGGAAAGTGACTGCGTCAAAGCTATGCGCGGGCAGGGCCAGGGTCTCTAGCGCGCCGATTCGGACATCGAGCCCGCACGTTTCGCGAGCAAAACTAGCAGCCATTGTTGAGATCTCGGTACCCACCACCTGCCAACCCAACGCTTGAGCAACGCGGAGGAATTGCCCCTCGAAACAGCCCACATCAAGCAATCGTCCTCGCTGGTTGGCGATATCCGCCAGTTTGGCAAGTATGCGCCGCTGCTGGGAGGGAATCAGGAGCGGTCCCTTGGCGTGAAAGCGGCTCTTGCTTTCGTACCCTTTTCGATACAGGGCCTTGATGGCGGCGGCCGTTAGTTGAGGGTTCACTCGCACCATTTGACAGCGACAGCAACGCTGATAGGCGAATTGGTGACGGACGAATAGGGTTTCAACTTCACTACTGTGGCAAAGCGGACAGGGGACATATGTCGCTTCACGTCGGTCGATGATGACAGTTTGACCAAAGTCAGCCATAGGCGAGCGCTCCCTGTAAAGCGGTTTCATAAGCTTGAGCAACTGCATCCCAACTGTACAAGCGCATCGCTTTAGCACTTCCCGCTTTTCCCATAGCCTGGCGTTTCTCCGGAGCCCTAATGAGCTGTCGGATAGCGGCTGCCAGTGCTTGTGGGTTTCCTGGTTCAACCAATAGGCCAGTCACGCCATCTTCGACTACCTCAGGAATTGCTGTGTTGCGTACCGAAACCACCGCTTTGCCAGCAGCCATGGCTTCAGCAATGACAAGGCCAAACGTCTCGTAGTATGAGTGGAAAAGAAAAAGGTCCGCCAGGGCCCAATAAGCAGGCAATGTCTCCTCCTCGACGAAGCCCAGAAAGCGCACCCTGTCCTGTAGGCTACGTTCAGCGACCAAGGCTTCCAGGCGAGGTCTGTCCGTGCCAGAACCGGCGATTAACAAGACACAGGGTACATCAATCAGATGTTCCATGCCGCGAATGAGTACGTCCACGCCTTTGTAGCTGCTTAATCGCTGCAAGGCAAAGAGCACCACGGTATCGGCATCAATCCGTAGCCTTTGGCGAAGAGCGAGTACCTGCTCGGGGGAAACTCTGAGTGGGGCATGGACCCCTGCGCCGATTATTATGCCCTTGGTGCTTGCTCGGTGCCCGTAAATCGCTTTCCGACAGTAATGCGAGACAAAAGTTACCTCGTCTGCTGCGTTCGCCAGAAGCCGGTCGTAATATCCCCAGCCAGCCGGCGTGTCTGGCCCGGGCACATCGCGGCCGATGAAGCTCAGAACCATGGGAATATGATAACGCCATCTGGCGATCAGACCAGCCAGACCTGTGGGAATGGCGTAATAAACGTGGATCACGTCCGGCTTCAGCCGTCGAACCAGATCCTGGGTGGTACTGATGGCTGACAATCCGAAGGGCGGGAAAAAACCCCGGTGCAAACGTCGTCCTCGCACCTGATCCCAACGATGTTTCTCCGTGTAGCGATGTATCGGGAAAGGAATGTGCAATTGAGGTGCTTGCTGATGCCGTTGCAGAACGTGGGGCGGCTGCCGAGGTGTCAGCATGTAGACTTCGTGCCTTTTGACCAGACGGATGAGCACCTCGTAGAGCAATCGCTCAGCGCCGCCCCAAACAGGTAGAAAAGTTGGTGTCAAAACGAGAACACGCATGATGGGAAGACACCTTTGCTACTTACGCAGATGCGGCCAAGAGAATGGTCAAGTAGAATTGGCATCGGCCAGGCACTTGTTGCAGCAACCGTGCTAACCTCGACGCAAGCTGGTTGGGCATTCGCCAGGCTGCAAACGTGAGCAGTTCTGGTAAGACTGGGTTAATGAGTCTGACGCTTTCTACTCTGAAGCCAGCGGCAGTCACTGCTTGGTGCAGGCTTTGTGAGGTGGAAAAGTTGGTGTGCGTTGGATCTACGTAGTGGTGAAACGTCAAACCTGCACGACGTAAGGCGGAAGGCACCTCACAGTTAGGCACAGGTAGGATGAGGTTTTGTCTCGTAACGCGCTTGAACTCACGCAGAACCGACAATGGCTGTGAGATATGTTCTAACACCTCAAAGGCAAAGAGATAATCAACTGAATGGGACACAATAGGTAGGTACGGGGCATCGCTCTGAAAGCAGTGAGGGCGTGAAACCCAGGTAGTGTACAGCAGGAGATCGGTTCCCCAGGCTGTCCGTCCCATAGCACGCAGGCGCTCAACGTATGAGCCCCTGGCACAACCTACATCCAAGAACACTCCAGCGGGATCGAGCTGTGCTAGTGCTTGCCAGCGGTCAGGGTGTATGAGCCCCCAGCTCTTGCCGACCTGTACCTTTGCCCCAGCCAGTCTTCTTCGTTGTGTCTTGGGATAGTTCATACGCTGTCTCTCGCCAGAATACGCCCACAGAAGCGCTTGCCTAGAATCGCCAACTCAGGCGATCTTAGCAGGAAGAGTGCGAAGACATAAATGGCAAGGGCGATAAGCCCAACAGGGACTAACCTCACAATAAGGCCAGTTGCCGTCGAAGCCGTTGCTTCTACTCTGGGCAAAGCCAATGTCAACCATGAATACATCAACAGAGCGGCTAGGACCATTCTTGACAAAGAGATGACGATCTGCTGTCCATCCAACAACCGAGTACGTCTCCATAAGAGGTAGACCATGGTACTTAGTTTGAGACAAGCCAACACTGAGAAGGATACAGCCATCGCCAAGTAGGAGAGATAGGGAATGAGGAGGAAAGCCAGGCCTGCTTGAAGAAAAATGCCGACAAAGCCAATGAGCGCTGGCGTCAACGTATCGTGACGAGCGTAGAACGTATTGCTGACGATGGAGCCAAAAGCCAAGCTTGTCAACGCGGTGGCGTAGACGGCGAGGGCCAGGCCAGTTGCAGTGGTGTCGCCAGAAGTGAACAAGCCGCGCTCAAACAGCATCCGCATCAATGGCTCTCTGACGGCAATCAAAGCACCTGTGGCGGGGATCGCTAGGATACCGATGAACCGTATGCCGATGGAGAAATAGAGACGAAAGCTGGCTGGGTCCGACGCAGCATGACTGCGAGAGATGCGAGGAAACACACTCAGGGCGGTCCCGCGCGAAATGAGGTTGACGGTAAGGTTCACCAAGCGATTACTGTAGCTCAGGTAAGAAAGGCTACCGGCAGGAAGTGTCGAAGTAAGTACTGTGTCCAAAACACTGGTTCCCTTCGCCAGAGCATTGAAAGTGACCCAAGGCAGCATCAGCTTTCCCACTTGTCGTAAGCCCGGGTGTTGCCAATCAATATGAAGTCTATAGTAATCGTTATGGATCAGGATCGGCAGCAGCAGGGCTGTTTGCACGATTGGCCCGATCAGAGAGCCGATTGCTGTGCTAACGATGCCAACTTGCTGACGCAATAGTAGCGTGAAGAGTAAGGTGCAGCCACTGCTGATGACCGGCGCTGCTGCTGGGCGGGCAAAACGACTTTGGGTATAGTAAATGCCAGAAAGCACGCCGTTGATTCCGCTGAAGAGGATGATGGGCCACTGGATCCGGAACATGGTCATCACCAGTTCGTAACCGAGGCTTTCAATCCTATAGCCAGGTACAAGAAAACGGATGACCAAGGGTGCGAGCAACACCCCCAAGATACTGATGATACCGAGGACCAAAATGAGTAGGTTCAGAAAGCCTCCCGCAACCCCCCAGGCTTGCTCTGTGGAATCCTGCGACTCATAGGTGAGAAAAACTGGCACGAAGACAATGGTTAACGAGCCAGTGAGGACAAGTGCAAATAGGTTGGGGACCGAACTGGACGCGAAATAGGCGTCTAGCTCAACACCGGCCCCAAACCAGCGCGACAGAATGATCTGCGTCGCCAAACCCAGACCAATGCTGATCAGGGAAAGCACCGTTATCAGAAGACTGGAACGAAACAAGCTGGTCGATCGATTCATGTGTGGTAGACTGGGCAACACGCTGAATAGCCAGTTCAATCAGTTCAATCACGCCACAGGATGATGCGCAGCGTAGCAACCCTTCAATCCGACGATACTCCACGGCCCTGCCCCAAGGAGGCCGAGCGAGACAACCACCGCAGCGTTGGCGATGATCCCCGCCAGGCCGGGGATGTTGGCGTGCAGGAAATCGAGTTCTCGCTCGAACCAGGCCTTGGGGATCAGCAGCCGTTCGCCGATCACCGTGAGCGTCGAGACGCGGCCGAAATGATAGCTTTCTGTCCCTGCACATTGGTGAGAAAAGCGCAGAAACCGACCACTGTGGTGGCGAAGGCCACGACCCCGATGGCTTCTGGAGC
>DFBV01000127.1:2120-19994 GCA_002366755.1 Anaerolineales bacterium UBA3071 | reverse complement strand
ACAGCCAGCCCAGCCCCGACAGCAACTTGCAGACATGGAGAGCCAGCCAGCCTTGCTGATCCACACCCGCCCGCTGCAGCATGCGACGCATCTCGGCTTTTCGCTGGTAATCCCGCAGCCGTTGCTCAGCGAGGCGTTGCGCCAGGTAATAGTTCGGAACGTACATCTCAGCACCTCCTGATCCTCTAACCAACTGATTCTCGAACCAAGTCACTTCAAGGTGCAACGCACTTGATCTGCTCCATGTTCGACCGTTTGCCTGACCGAATCGCGCTTCAAAACAGCCTGATTCCACAGCCGCAGTGCGTTGCTCCTGAGCCAACCTGAGTAGTTGCCCACGTACCATCTTGTACGATCTCTGCCTACAGTGTAGCACAAACGACTCGCTGGCACATCGGCCATCTGGGTGATTTCGCTATTGGCCAGGTGGCTAATCTTCCTCTTTGGCCTGATGGCCAATGGGCTGCACGTCCATGGGTGCGATGTCATCACCTGCCAGGCCGGCCTTGGCTGTGGATCCAATACGATGTGCCCGCGTTTGCTCACTCAGAAGCTGCCAAAAGCAATGAACCAGTGCAGGTCAGATGCCGTGTGGAACAGAACGGCTCCCCAGATGCTCTCCGTTTTCTGTATCAGGAGGGCAAATACGAAACCCAGGGTAAACACCACCCACTACGACGAAGGGAAAGTGCATTACGAGCGATACTGAGAACTTGATTCCACCAGGTTTCACATAGCTTTCTATTGCTTTCCTTTGACTTGACAGGACTTGCGATTTGTGCTATAGTGGCAGAGGTTCCGAAGCAATCGCAACCTCAGCCACTGGAGAGCACACGATGGTTTCCCTCAGCCTCCTCGAGCGACAACAGGCAATCCTCACGCTGCTCCAGCAGCAGAAGCGCGTATCCGTTTCCGATCTGAGCAACCGCTTCGGCGTCTCCGCGGTGACCATCCGCTCTGACCTGAGCGAACTTGAACAGCGAGGGCTGCTGACCCGCACCCACGGCGGGGCTGTGCTGCTGGAGCTCATCATCGAGCCGGAGCCCGCCTTTGCCCAGCGGCGGCTAGCCCGCAGGGAGGAGAAGCAACGCATTGGGGCAGCAGCGGCCGCGCTGGTGCAGGACGGCGAAGCCATCGCCCTGGATGCCAGCACCTCCGCCCTGGCCGTGGCCGAGCAGATCAAGAAGCGACGGGAACTGACCGTCATCACCAGCGGATTGATGACGGCCATTGAGCTGGCCGATGCACCAGGCGTCTCGGTGGTGATGCCCGGCGGCATACTGCGCAGCGAGGCATTTTCCCTGGTAGGCAGGATGGGCCACGACATGCTGGCCGAACTCAACATCAGCAAAGGGTTCTTTGGAGCCCGCGGGCTGACGGTCGACGAGGGGTTGACTGACGTGGATAGCTTTGAGGTAGAGATGAAGCGAGCCCTGGTAGCCGCTTGCAAAGAGGTGATCGCAGTGGTCGACTCCAGCAAATGGGGGCACGTGGCCGTCGGCTCCTTCGCTCCCACGGAGTGCCTCCGTCGCGTGATCACGGACGAAGGTGCGCCCGCAGCGATGGTCAAGGCGCTACGAGACCGAGGAATAGAGGTGATCTCGGTGTAAGCGCCCAGCGCTTCGAGGTCGCAAACATGGGAGGGAGCCTCATTCCTCCCAGATTTCTTTCAGGACCCCTGTCCGGTTGGACAAGACGGCAAGCGCTGTGACTACATGTGCGATCATGAGATGTAATGTAGGAATCACCAAATGAGTGATGTCTCTTGGACCAAACAGATACAAGCTGCCTACACGCTGGCAAAAGAACGCTTCGCCATGCCGGGTGTGGACACCGACGCGGCTTTAGAGAGGCTGGCACAAATCGCTATCAGCCTGCACTGTTGGCAGGGCGACGATGTGGCAGGTTTCGAGAACCCAGAGGGCAAACTGGGCGGTAGCATTGCGACGACGGGCAACTATCCTGGCAAAGCCCGCAACGCCGATGAATTGCGCCGCGACCTGGACAAGGCTTACAGTCTGATCCCCGGCACTCACCGGCTGGCCCTGCACG
This sequence comes from Anaerolineales bacterium UBA3071, assembly GCA_002366755.1. Taxonomy (GTDB): domain Bacteria; phylum Chloroflexota; class Anaerolineae; order UBA3071; family UBA3071; genus UBA3071. Next base: position 17,942 of record DFBV01000127.1, on the reverse strand, counting down.
GGATCTACGCCGAGACCAGCGGCCAAAGGGTCGAGCGCAACAAACTGCAGCCTGAACACTTCTCGGCGTGGGTTGACTGGGCCAAAGATAGGGATCACGGATTAGACTTCAATCCCTCCTGCTTCTCCCATCCCCTGGCCGACAGCGGCTTCACCCTGTCCAGCTACGACGCCGCCATCCGCCAGTTCTGGATCGAGCACTGCATCGCCTGCCGCAAGATCGGCGAGCACTTCGGGCGGGAGCTGGGTAGTCCCTGCGTGACCAACCTCTGGATTCCTGATGGATTCAAGGACATCCCGGTGGACCGCAAGACACCGCGCCTGCTCCTGAAGGACTCGCTGGACGCCATCTTCGCCGAAAAGCTCGATCCCCAGCACAATCTCGATGCCGTTGAGAGCAAGCTCTTTGGGCTTGGCTCGGAGAGCTACGTGGTCGGCTCGCACGAGTTCTACCTGGGCTATGCCGTCGCCAACGACGTGCTGTTGTGCCTGGACAGCGGTCACTTCCATCCTACCGAGGTGATCTCCGACAAGCTCTCCTCCGTGCTGCTGTACGTGGACGAGATACTGCTACACATCAGCCGGGGCGTGCGCTGGGACAGCGACCACGTGGTCATCCTCTCGGATGAGCTGCGGGCCATCATGCAAGAGATTGTGCGCGGGGGGTTCTTGGACCGCGTGCACATCGGGCTGGACTATTTCGATGCCAGCATCAATCGTGTAGCCGCGTGGGTCATTGGCACGCGCAACGCGCTGCGGGCACTGTTGCTGGCGCTGCTGGAGCCCATTGACCAGATGCGTGAATTGGAGGTCGCCGGCGATTATACAGCGCGGCTGGCGCTGCTGGAAGAGATCAAAGGGATGCCCTTCGGCGCGGTGTGGGACTACTACTGCCTGCGGCAGGGTGTCCCCGTGGGTATGGGCTACATGGATGACATCAGGGAATACGAGAGGCAAGTGCTCGCAAAGAGGGTCTAAGAACCATCCGATAGCTGCCGGACGCCGCAGCTTGCTGCGGACCAAGAGTCCCAAGCCAGTTATGCTGCCGCAGTCGGGAGTGCAAGTCCCTCCCAGCAGAAGCGGCGCAAAAAGCGCGAGAAGCCTTCCGTTCCTTCCGCTTTTCCGCTGACAAAGTATCAGACTTAAGGTTCCGGAGTATCAGAAGCACCATCCTTGGACAGAACCGATGCAACCCAACGACATCCTACAGCAACTCATCGCCATGTCCCGCCGCCTGGGCGACCCGACGAACGACTGCGTCATCCTGGGTGAGGGCAACACTTCGGCCCGGGCCGACGAGGAGACCTTCTGGGTCAAGGCCAGCGGTGTGTACCTTCCGGGTATCGAAGCCTCTGGCTTCGTGCACGTGCGCTTCGAGCCCGTGCTGGCCATGCTCGATGGCCCCGATCTGAGCGACGAGGAGGTCAAGCAAGAGTTGATCGCGGCCAAGGTTGGTGCGCAAGGTCAGGAACGGCCCTCCGTGGAAACGGTGCTGCATGCGCTGGCTCTGGACCTGCCTGGCATCAACTTCGCGGGCCACACCCACCCCACGGCCATCAACGCGCTGACCTGCTCCGTCGGCTTCGAGGAAGCGGTCAGCGGCCGCCTCTTCCCTGATGAAGTTGTGATCTGCGGCCCGGCTCCGGCCATCGTCCCCTACACTGATCCGGGGCTTCCCCTGGCTCGCAAGGTGCGGGAGGTCATCGCCCGCTATCTCGAGGACCACGGGGAGCCACCCAAGGTGACCCTGATGCAGAACCACGGCCTTTTTGCCCTGGGCCGGACGGCTCAGGAGGTAGAGAACATCACTGCCATGGTCGTCAAAACCGCCCGCATCCTGCTGGGCACCTACGCTCTGGGCGGTCCGCATTTCATGAGTGGGGAGGCCGTGGAGCGGATCCATACCCGGCCCGACGAGTTGTATCGCCGCAAGCGGCAGGAATAAGAACTTGAACGAACGCCTTGCAGACCTGGAAGCGCAACTGAATGATTTCGATCCTACTGTCCGCGCCAGCGGTCTGGCAGAACTGATCTCGTTGGCAGAACAAGGCGTCATTCCGGTGGAACCGGCATCCGACGTGGCCAACATGCACTGCCACACCTTCTTCTCCTTCAATGCCTACGGCTACTCGCCTACGGCGCTGGCCTGGCTGGCCAAGCGGCGTGGCTTCAAGCTGATGGGCACCGTGGAGTTTGACGTGCTGGACAGCGTGGACGAATTCCTCGACGCCTGCGAAACGGTGGGAGTGCGTGGCAGTACCGGGATCGAGACGAGGGTGTTTCTGCCCGAATTCATCACCCGTGAGATCAACTCGCCTGGCGAGCCGGGCATCTACTACCACATGGGCATTGGCTTTACATCCACTCAAGCGCCCGAACCAGCCGCGGGCATCCTGGCCGATATGCGCCAGCGGGCGGGCCAGCGCAACCGGCGTGTGGCAGACCGGGTCAATGCTTACCTGGCACCGGTCACGATTGATTACGAACGCGACGTGTTGCCCCTCACGCCTTCGGGAAACGCCACCGAGCGCCACATGGTCGTGGCCTACCTGAGCGCAGCCAAGCGTTTGGTGTCCGACCCGGTTCAGTTCTGGGCCGACAAGCTATGCCTCGATCCCGACCACGCAGCAGTGCTCATGCGCGACGGCCCCAAGTTGCAGAGCCTGGTCCGCAAGAAGCTGATGAAGCGGGGCGGCGTAGGCTACGTTCGACCGGGCCCCGACAGTTTTCCCACGGTAGACCGGTTTCACCAGATGGTCGAGGTATGTGACGCACTGATCTGCGCCACCTGGCTGGACGGCACTTCCGAGGGCGAACAGGACATGGAGGAGTTGCTGCATCTCCTGATCGGCAAGGGAGCGGCCGCCCTTAATATCGTCCCCGACCGCAACTGGAACATCGCCGACCCGGAGATTCGCCGGATCAAGCTGCAGAACTTGTACGATGTCGTCGATCTGGCCCAGGAGCTGTCGCTGCCACTAAACGTAGGGACTGAGATGAACAGCTTCGGGCAGAAGCTGGTGGACGATTTCGACGCTTCGGAACTGGCGCCCGTCCGTCAAGCCTTCTTGGATGGTGCGCACTTCGTATACGGCCACACCGTGATGCAGCGAACACTGGGACTGGGCTACCAGAGTGAATGGGCACGATCTCACCTGCCGTCTCGTCCGGAGCGCAACGACTTCTACACACGAATCGGCTACCAGGTGGTGCCGGGAGAGAAGGGGTTGGCCCAGTTGAAGCGGCTGAATCCGGCCATGTCGTCTGCCGAACTCCTATCGAAGCTGAGTGAATAGGCGAAGGAAGCAAGTAGACAAGTACACAAGTAGACAAGTAGACAAGGGGGGGCTGCGAGCATGGCCAGGGTACTGGAGGATAGGGTTGCCATCATAACCGGCGCCGCTCAGGGACTGGGCGAGGCCATCGCCCATCGGCTGGCGCAGGGGGGAGCGCATGTCGTCGTGGCCGACCTCAACTTCGACAAGGCACAGCAAGTGGTCGAGGCCATTCGCCAGCAGACAGATCGCCAGGCCATCGCCGTGCGGTCGGATGTCACCGATGAAGCCCAGGTGGAGGCCATGGTGCAGCGGGCGGTGGACGAATTCGGCCGCCTGGACATCATGGTGGCTAACGCCGGCATCGTCATCGCTGGGGACGTCGCCGAATTCCCGGCTGAGAAGTGGCGCAAAGTGATCGAGGTCAACCTGGTGGGTTACTTCCTCTGCGCCAAGCACGCGGCGCGGGTGATGAAGCGGCAGCGCAGCGGCGTGATCATCCAAATCAACTCCAAGTCGGGTAAGAAGGGAGGCTACAGGAACTCCGCCTATGCCACCGCCAAGTTCGGCGGCATCGGGTTGACCCAGAGCCTGGCGCTGGAGCTGGCGGAATATGGCGTGCGTGTCAACGCCATCTGCCCTGGCAATCTGCTCGATTCGCCGCTGTGGGTGGACTCACTCTATGATCAATACGCCAAAAAGTGGGACATCGCCAAGCAGGATGTGCGACCCATGTACGAGGCGAAGGTACCTCTGGGACGGGGCTGCACCTACGACGACGTGACCAACGTGGTTGTCTTCTTGGCTTCAGATCAGGCCAGCTACATGACGGGCCAGGCGATCAATGTCACCGGCGGAGAGGAGATGCGATGACTCAGACAACTAACTTCCTCGCCTTCGACCTGGGCGCTTCCAGCGGGCGCGCAGTGCTGGGGATCTTCGACGGGGAACGGCTGCGGCTAGAGGAAGTCCACCGCTTCCCCAACGGCCCCGTGCGCGTGCTCGACAGCCTCCACTGGGACGTCCTGCGGCTTTTCGAGGAGGTAAAATGCGGCTTGGCGAAATGCGTCAAGATCTGCGGGGCGGAGATTGCCAGCCTGGGCCTCGACACCTGGGGCGTGGACTTTGGTCTGCTGGATGCACGGGACGAGCTGCTGGGCAATCCCTACCACTACCGCGACAGCCGCACGAACGGGATGATGGAAGAAGCCTTCCGACGTGTGCCGCGGGAGGAGATTTTCGAGTACACGGGCATCCAATTCCTGAAACTCAACAGCCTGTACCAACTGCTGGCCATGGCCGTGCAGGGTTCGCCGCTGCTGGATACTGCTCGGACTTTCCTCAACATGCCCGACCTGTTCAACTTCTGGCTGACGGGTCGCAAGGTCAGCGAGTTCACCATCGCCACCACCAGCCAGTGCTACGACCCCCGCGCAGGCGACTGGGCCTGGTCCATGCTGGAGAAGATGGGCCTGCCCACCCGCATCTTCGGCGAGATTGTGGACCCGGGCACGCAGCTCGGTCCGCTGCATCCAGTGGTGACCAAGGAGACGGGCGCGGGGCCAGTGCCCGTGATCGCCATCGCCGAACATGATACCGGCTCGGCTGTGGCTGCGGTGCCGGCGCGAAGCGGTGACCATGCCTTCATCAGCTCAGGCACCTGGTCGATCCTGGGAGTGGAGTTGGACGAGCCACTGATCACACCGAAGACCCTGGCTTATAACTTCACCAATGAAGGGGGCGTGCAGTCCACCTTCCGTTTGATGAAGAATGTCATGGGGCTGTGGCTGGTGCAGGAATGCCGCCGGGAGTGGGCACAGGCTGGCAGGGAGCTATCGTGGGAGGAGCTGACCGGCCTGGCTGCCGAGGCGAAGCCTTTCGGTGGATCGGTGAACCCAGACGACCATCGTTTCCTTTCACCCGGCGACATGCCGCAGAAGATCCAGAGCTATTGTGCAGAGACGGGCCAGGCCGTGCCGCAGAGCAGAGGGTCCATCGTGCGCTGCGCGTTGGAAAGCCTGGCGCTGACCTATCGCCGGCTGTTGGAACAGTTGGAAGATATGATGGACCGCTCCTATCCCAGAGTGCACATCATCGGAGGTGGCTCAAAGAACCGGCTGCTGAACCAACTCACTGCCGACGCCACGGGAAAGGTGGTCATCGCCGGCCCAGCCGAAGCGACCTCCATCGGCAATATCCTCATGCAGGCGCTGGCTATGGGGCATATCGCCTCGCTGGACGAAGGACGCGACCTGGTGCGCCGCTCCTTTGAGGTCACCACCTACGAGCCAGGCGAGCGGACAAGATGGGATAAGGCATACTCAAGGCATCTGGAGTTGATCAGGGAAACGCCATGACACGAAAGGAACGAAAGCATGAAGGACACACTTGTCCGCTACAAGCGAGGCGACGAACCGCTTCCAATCACCCAGTGGCTGCTGCCTCTATATGGCAAAGGCTTCGAGAACCTGGGGCGCGATGGCCAGTTGATCCAGGTTCCTGTGCCAGAGTACGGTCCCGATGAACTGCTGGCGCGCCACGATGCGGTAGGCCTCTGCTTCTCTGACACCAAAGTCATCCGCTATGGCGAAGACCACCCGCGCATCTACCGGGACATGAAGGCTGATCCGGTGATACTGGGCCACGAGGTGTCGATGACCATCGTCGGCGTAGGCGAGAACCTGAAGGACCAGTATCACGTCGGCGACCGCTACATCATCCAGGCCGACATCCACTTGGGCGGCGTGAGCATGGCCTACGGCTACGAGATCCAGGGGGGGCTTTCGCAGTACAATGTGATCGACCAACGCGTCCTCAACGGTGACCACGGTAACTATCTGATCCCGGTCCAGCCAGACACCGGTTACGCTGAGAGCGCCCTGACCGAGCCATGGGCCTGCGTCATTGCCGCCTACCAACTGGAGTACCGCACCGGGCTCAAGGCGGGCGGCTTTACCTGGATCATTGGCGCTGGCGGTGACCAACCCTATACCATCAGCGCTGGCTTCGACGAGGAATCACACCCCGATCATCTATTGCTGTCGGATGCGCCTGCCGGTTTCGGCGACTGGCTCAGGACGCGAGCTACGGCGTTGGGAGTTGAGGTCACCAAAGTAGACGATATCGCCGCTCCTCCCGTGGAGCTGGTGGATGACATCGTGCTGCTGGGCGCCGATGCCGATCTGATCGAGGCGGTTAGCCCTCGTTTGGCCAACTTCGGCATCCTGGCCATCGTGGCCGATGAGCCTCTCCCCCGCAAGGTAGAGGTGGACGTTGGCAGAGTGCACTACAACCGTTGGGTCTGCATCGGCGGTACTGGCCCTGACATCGCCCGTATCTACAGCAATGTGCCGGTCCGCTCCACGCTCAAGCCCCGGGGGCGAGCCTGGTTCGTCGGTGCAGGCGGGCCTATGGGCCGCATGCATGTACGGCGCGCTATCCAGGTCGCTGATGGGCCTTCGACCATCGTCTGCACGGACATCAGTGGACCCCGCCTGGATGACCTTCATGCCACCTTCGCCGCTGAGGCGAAGGCTAAGAGCATCGAATTTGCCTGCCTCAATCCGCTGGACAAGGAGGAATACGCATCGGCCATGGCGGCTGCTGAAAAGGAGGGCTTCGACGACATCATAGTGTTGGCGCCTGTACCCGCCGTCATCTCCGAGGCAGCCACCCACCTGGCCCGCCAAGGCGTGATGAACGTCTTCGCTGGCGTGCCTCGCGGGACGATGGCCAGTATAGATCTGAGCGACGCATATCTGAAGGACGCGCGGGTCATCGGGCACTCGGCCTCAACCATTGACGACCTGCGACTGATGCTGAGGCAGACGGAAACGGGCACGCTGTCGCCCGACCAGTCAGTGGCGGCCGTCGGCTCGCTCAGCGCTGCCCGCGGCGGACTGCAGGCGGTGAAGGAGACCACCTTCCCCGGCAAGATCGTCATCTATCCCAATATCAAGGAATTCCCGCTCACGGCCCTGCCAGACCTGAAGGACAAGCTGCCCAGCGTCTATGCCAAACTGAAAGATGGCCAAGTGTGGACAGTCGAAGCCGAGCAAGAGTGGCTGCGTCAATTGCTGGAGTAGGGGGGGGAGTAGATGGGTAAGCATACAGTGATCTTCGGCGCCGGGAATGTGGGACGGGGCTTCTTGGGCCAACTCTTCTCCGAGTCGGGCTACGAAGTGATCTTCGTGGACATCGACGAGCCGCTCATCGCCACGCTCAATGAGCGTCGCTCCTACACCATCCGCCTGGTGGACAACGAGCAGGCCGAGGAGGTCTTGGTCTCCCCGGTGCGGGCACTGCACGCCGAGGAAACCGAGGCAGTAGCCCAGGCGCTGGCCGAGGCTAGCCTCGCCGCCACCGCCGTCGGTGTGCGGGCGCTGCCACACATCGCCCCGCTCGTGGCCGCGGGTATTGTCCGGCGGACGGCCCTATCGCGGTTCCAGGCCCCAGGTTCTAGGTTGCAGGTCAACAAAGCTAGAAAGCCAGCATCCTCTGAACTTGAAACCTTCGAACCTGCAACCTTGAATCCGCTGAACATCATCGTGTGCGAGAACATGAAAAAGGCAGCCGCCACTTTCCGCCGCATGGTGGGTGAGCATCTGCCCGAGACTGCTGTTGGGGCCGGTCTCCCGACCGTGCCCCGCGCCTACCTGCAAGCGCACGTCGGCTTCGTGGACACGGTCATCGCCCGCATGGTGCCACCGCCCACGCCGGAGATGCGGGCGCAGGATCCCAGCCTCATCGTCGTCGAGCCATACAAGGAATTGCCGGTGGATCGGAGCGGCTTCGTCGGCCCTATTCCGGAGATCGTAGGCATGGAGCCGTGTGATAGAATCGCCCTCTACACCGATCGCAAGCTGTATCTGCACAACTGCGGCCACGCCATGCTGGCCTACCTGGGCTATCAGCGCGGTCACAAGTATGGCTATCAGGCGCTGGAGGACACTGTCATCCGGCCACTGTTGAAGGCAATGCTGGCCGAATCGAAAGCAGGCATCGTTGTCGCTCACGGCGTGGAGGCACAGTGGCTGGAACCGCACATCGCCGACATCATCCGTCGCTTGGCCAACCGTGCCTTGGGCGACACCATCTTCCGACTGGCCCGCGATCCGCTGCGCAAGCTCGGCCCCGAAGATCGACTGGTGGGAGCGGCGCGCCTGGCCGAGCGGGCCGGTGTGGTCCCCAAGGCACTGAGTTGGGGCATCGCCGCCGGTTACTGCTTCGACGACAGTGACGACCCTCTGGCGATGGCGCTGCAGCAACGCATTGCTGCTGAAGGAGTGGACGCCGTGATCGCTGACGTGAGCGGCATCGCACCAGACGAGCCATTGGCAGCCTTGGTGCGGGAACGCTACCGCAGGATACAACAGGGGGACTGGCCGTGATTGGGCGTGCCCCGAGACCGCACTGAAGTGAAGGGTTCGTAGGGGCGGGTTTCAAACCCGCCCCTTCAGTCGCTTTGCAGTTAGACACAGCCACTGTAGGGGCGGGTCTCAGACCCGCCCCTACTACGAACCTCTCGAACCGGCGTTGACAGAGTAGTGGAGGGAAAGCAAACACGAAAGGAGCGAAAGAATGTGAAACGGAGAACTGAGATACTGGTTCTTGCCATTGCCTTCGCAAGCTATGTTCTCCTGGGCCTGCCGAGTGGGCTGCTGGGCGTAGCCTGGCCCTCCATTCGAGAGTCCTTTGGCCTCTCCCTCGATGCAATGGGAACAATGCTGACCACGGTGACCATCGGCTATATCCTGTCCAGCTTCAACAGCGGACGGCTCATCGCCCGTTTTGGCGCCGGAGCCCTTCTGATGATCGGCAGCATGTTGATGGGAGCAAGCATGCTGGGATATGTTGTGGCCCCGAACTGGCGGAGCATGGTGGCCTTCGGGTTGCTGCTGGGACTGGGCTCTGGCATTATGGACGCCGGCCTGAACACGTACGTCGCCGAGAACTATGAAGCCAGGCACATGAACTGGCTCCACGCTAGCTTCGGGATCGGTGTCACCATTGCCCCCGTGATTATGACAACCGTCCTCAACGTGGGGCAATCCTGGCGCTGGGGCTACGTGCTTGTTGTGGTTCTGGAGGCGGTACTGGCAGCCTGCTACGCTCTCACACGAAACCTGTGGCGGAGCGCGGAGCCAACGTCAGCCAGAGCAGATCCTGGCTCGCGAACAGGCAAAGCGCGCAGTCTGCACTCCCTGAAGCTGCCTATCGTGTGGCTGGGCATTGCCTTGTTCATCATACACCCAGGTATCGAGTTTGTGGCTGGGAACTGGGTCTACAGCCTTTTCACCGAGGCCCGTTCGGTGACGGCGAACACGGCCAGCCTCTGGGTCAGCATCTACTGGGGCAGCCTCACGGTGGGCCGCCTGGTTCTGGGCAGCGTAGCCGATCGCCTCGGCGTGGACAGGCTGCTGCGCGTGTGCATAATCGGCATCCTGTTAGGATCTGCGCTGGTCTGGTGGAACGTGGCCGACCCCATTAGCTTCCTGGGCCTGGCCTTGATAGGCTTCGGAGTGGCTCCGCTGTTCCCGTCGATGATCTCCAGCACGCCCAGGTGGATGGGGGCTGCACACGCGGCCAACGCCATCGGTTTTCAGGTCGCTGCTGCAGGCGTTGGCATCGCACTTCTGCCGGGCTTTGCAGGCATTCTGGCGCAGAAGCTGGGCCTTGAGATCATCGGCCAGTTCCTGGTCGGGGCCACCATCATCATGCTGCTGATGTACGAGGTTCTGGTTTACCATGGGGCACGCAGACCGCGAGAGGAAGCCACATCGTGATCGTCACGGTGACCCCCAACCCCGTGCTGGACCGCACACTGACGGTGCCGCGCATTGTTTTCAACGAGGTGACGCGAGCAACAACGGTGCAGCTCGATTGGGGCGGCAAAGGGTTCAACGTCTCGCGGGCGCTGCAGGCGCTGGGCATGGAGAGCGTGGCCATGGGCTTCGTCGGCGGGGCGACGGGCCAGACGCTGGAGCGCGGCCTCAACGACTTGGGCATCGCCACCGACTTCGTATACGTCGCCGGCGAGACGCGCACCAATGTCGTCGTTCGCGAGGCAGACTCGGAACGGTACATCAAGGTGAACGAGGCAGGCCCCACGGTTCAAGCGGAAGAAGTGTTCGCGTTCTTCGAGCGGGCCATTGAGAAGGCACGGCCCGGAGACATCTGGGTGCTTGCCGGCAGTCTGCCGCCGGGCGTGCCGGCCCACTTCTACGCCCAACTCATCGGGCTGCTGCGGCTACACAGGGCGAGCGTCTTCTTGGACAGCAGCGGCGAACCGCTGCGGCTGGGCTGCGCGGCTGCCCCCTACCTGGTCAAACCCAATGCCATCGAGGCGACCCAGGTGACAAGAATAGAGATCAGACCCTTGAGGTCTTGCAGACCCCAAGGGTCTTTGGAGGCTGCCAAACACTTCCTGCACCAGGGGATCGAGCTAGTGGCCCTGTCGCTGGGCGCCGACGGTCTGCTGCTGGCCTCGGAGGAACAGGCCGTGTGGGCCAGGCCGCCCGCAGTGGTGGCGCGCAACCCCACCGGTGCGGGCGATGCCCTGTTGGCTGGCATCATCTGGGCCTCGGTGCGCGGCATGCCCTTGGAGGAAATGGCCCGCTGGGGCGTGGCATTTGGCACAGTGTCTGCCAGCCGCAAGGGCGTCGGTGCGGGCACACGCGCTGAAGTGGAGGCGTTGTACGGGCAAGTGCAGACGACGTGCGAACCCACGGACGGAGGCGGCTAGAGCGTGCGATACGAACCCACGCGGGAGTCTTTGCGCAACCATCCGGTGCCAGAGTGGTTTCATAATGCCAAGCTGGGAATCTTCATACACTGGGGGCTTTACTCTGTGCCTGGATGGGCTCCTCTTACGGGCGAACACAAAGAGGGCGGTGATCGCCTGGGAGAGCTGGTTTGCCAAGAACCCCTACGCTGAATGGTATCTGAACTCGATCAGAATCAAGGGCAGCCCCTCGCACGCGCACCACGTTGAGACCTACGGTGAGAGCTACTCCTACGACGACTTTGTTCCCCTATTCAAAGAGGCGATCGAACGATGGGATGCAAACAAGTGGGCTGAGCTGTTCCAGAGAGTCGGCGCCCGGTACGTGGTTCTCACCACAAAGCATCACGACGGTTTCCTGCTCTGGCCCAGCGAGCATCCCAATCCCAAGAAGGAGGGGTACTTCACCAAACGAGACCTGGTGGGCGAACTGGCGGACGCGGTGCGGGCCAGGGGCATGCGCATGGGGCTGTATTACTCCGGCGGGCTAGATTGGACGTTCGACGAGCGCGCCATACGGGACGTCGTGGACCTGCTGGACACCATGCCGCAGGGCGCGGACTACGTCCAGTACGTCAACCAGCACTGGCGTGAGTTGATCAATCGCTACGAGCCGGCGGTCGTCTGGAATGACATCGGTTACCCGGCCGCCGCGAACCTGAATGAACTGTTTGCCGACTACTACAACAGGATACCCGATGGCGTCGTCAACGATCGTTTCATGCAAATTGATCTGGCTACTTCGAGTGGCGGCAAGTTGTTGCGGAGTCGCGTCGTTCGTGCCCTCGTCTCCCACATGCTGAGGTGGGCACTCTCTCATCTCGACGTTCTGCCCGCCAGTGGGCACTGCGACTTCAGGACGCCCGAATATAGCTCGTTCCGCAGTATCGCCAAGCAGAAGTGGGAGGCGACACGAGGCATCGGATACTCGTTCGGCTACAACCGCAACGAAGGCCCGGAGAGCTTCATTTCCGTAAGTGACCTGGTCCGTTCGTTTGTGGACATCGTGAGCAAGAACGGCAATCTTCTGCTAAACGTCGGGCCCATGGCCGATGGCACCATCCCGGATTTGCAGCGAGAGCGCTTGCTGGGGCTGGGACAGTGGCTCGACGTCAACGGAGAAGCCATCTTCGGCACGCGACCCTGGCTCAGAGCGGAGGGTGGGACAACGGATGATACTCCCGTGCGGTTCACGCAGAAGGGGGACACTGTCTATGCCATCTTGCTGGACAGGCTAAGGCATGGCCGGGTGTCCATTGACCTACCACGCGAAGAAGGGGATGTCACCGTGCATTTGTTGGGGCACGAAAGGCCACTGCATTGGCAGCAAGATGGCAAGAACCTCACTGTCACGCTACCAGAGAGCTTGCCGGAATCCCCTGCTTATGCGCTGAGGATAGCGCCGGGAGTCGAGGACTAGGGATTGGGGATCGGATATTGGAGGATAGAGAGGCTTGTCTGAATCAACTCGCCGAGATGTTGACCTGCCGCCGCCCCTGATGACTTCGGAGCCAGGCTCGTTCGCCCGGTATACCATCCTGGAGCGGAAGCCGAAGATCGTGCAGCAAGTCATCGAGAGCAACAACTATCCACTGGACATCGTGCAGGCACTGGAGGCACTTCACGAGGAGATCGGTTCGAGACCAATGCAAGGGCTGCGTGAGCAGACCCCTGATGCTGCCTTCTGGAACCGCGGGCTGGCCAAGTACGAGGGCAAGACGTGGCTGGAAGTGCCGTGGTACTTCGCCGAAACCGTCTTCTACCGCCGCCTGCTGGAAGCGGTGCGCTACTTCCAGCCCGGCCCGTGGGAGGGACACGATCCCTTCGGCAAGCGGAAGCGAGAGCAGGAAGCGCTGGCCGTGGCGCAACTGGCCGAGAGCTGGGGGCAGCTCGCCGGTGTCGAGCCAGGGATGGCCTTCGAGATACTGCTGCACTCCTGCCTGTGGGGCAACCGCGCCGACCTGAGCTATCACGCCGTGGCAGCACAGGCGCGTGGCGGGTTGGTGGCTGGCGAGGAGCGGCACCATCTCCTCATTGACCACACGGACGCGGCGCGGGAACTGCTAACGAGCGGCCTGCGGCGGGTAACGTTCGTCAACGACAATGCAGGCATGGAGTTGCTCAGCGATCTGGCGCTGACCGATTTCCTGCTCGTCCAGGGCTGGGCGCAGGAAGTGGTTTTTCATCTCAAAGACCGCCCTTTCTTCGTCTCCGATGCTATGCCCGAGGACGTGCGATCCCTCGTCGCCTCACTGCAAGCAGTGCCCGACGCGGCGATGCGGGAGTTAGTCTCACGGTTGCACGAACATCTGGCAGTGCAGCGTCTAATCCTGAAAGACGACGCCCCTTCGGAAAGCTCAGGACAACGCTTCTGGACGAGCCCCCTTATGTTCCGTGAGATGCCGCCGCGGCTGCGAACAGAGCTGCCGAGCTCTGATCTGGTCATCCTGAAAGGGGATGCCAATTACCGGCGATTGCTGGACGACCGCCACTGGCCGCATACTACGCGCCTGGAGGACGTTACCGGCTACTTCCCCGCCCCCTTCCTGACGCTGCGCACGCTGAAGGCGGAGATTATGGTCGGGTTGCAGCCAGGACAGGCGGAAACGCTAGCCGCCGAAGACCCCGAGTGGCTGATCAATGGGAAGCGGGGCATAATCCAACTGGTGGCCGGGCCTGAGGCCCCCCTGAGACCTGATGAAACAAGGGACGTGAGACGTGAGACGTGAGACGTGATTCTCTGCCGCGCATCACGCGCCACTTTGAAACTGATACCGTGACATAGGAGAATCGCNNATGAAGGAACTCGATCTTAGCAAAGAGAAAGCTCTGGATTTGCTGCGGCAAATGTGGGAGATTCGTTTATTCGAGAACACCGTCTTCGATCTGCTGGGGCGCAACATCATCAAGGGAGCGTCGCATCTCTATGCTGGTGAAGAAGCGGTGGCTGTGGGGGCCATCGCGGCCTTGCGGGACGATGACCTCATCACCAGTACCCACCGCGGCCACGGTCACTGCCACGCTCGCGGCGCGGTTCTGGCCAAAACCGAGGAAGCCAAGCAGGAGCATCTCAACAAGATGATGGCCGAGCTGTGCGGGCGGGCCACTGGCTACTGCCGCGGTCGCGGCGGTTCTATGCACATCGCCGACGTGGAGAAGGGCAACCTGGGAGCGACCGGCATCGTGGGCGGCAACATCCCCGTGGCCACGGGCGCCGGGCTGGCCCAGAAGATGCAACACGAAATGCGCGAAAGGGAACGCGAAAAGCGCGAAAAAGGACACGAAAAACGCAAAAAGGAAACGGGAGGCGATGATTCTCGTGACCTTAGTGTTGTGCTCTGCTTCTTTGGCGACGGCGCGGCCAACACGGGCAACTTTCACGAATCGCTCAATTTGGCCTCGCTCTGGGATCTGCCCGTGGTCTATATCGTAGAGAACAACCTCTACGGCATGTCGGTGCCCGTGGAGAAGGCCACGGCGAAGCTGGACTTCGCCGGCCGGGCCTGCGCCTATGGCATCCCCGGCCAGGTGGTGGACGGCATGGATGTGCTGGCCGTCCGCGAGGCGGTGGGCAGGGCCGTGGAGAGCGCCCGCCGCGGCGAGGGACCGTCGCTCATCGAGTGCCAAACCTACCGCTGGTACGGCCACTCCCGCTCCGACCCGCGCGACTACCGCACGAAAGAAGAGGAAGCCGAGTGGAAAGCTCGTGACCCCATCACTAACTTCGCCGCCTTGCTGGTGGAGGCAGGCTTCGCCACCGAGGAAGAGATTGACGCCCTGGAGGAGAAGGTGGAGCAGGAGATTGAGGAGGCAGCGGAGTTCGCCCTCAGTTCTCCCACGCCGCCGGTGGAGGAGCTGGAACATTACGTCTACGCGCCCTTCAAGTGGACAGCGGCGGACATCGCCCGCGAACGGGAGCTGCGGGAGCGCTGTCGGGCTCGTCCTGAGCCCAGCCAAAGGGCAGGCGGCCCTGGCACTCACAAGGTCCAATTCCGGGAAGCCATCCAGGAGGCCCTGCGCGAGGAGATGCACCGCGACCCCAGCGTGTTCGTCATGGGCGAGGATGTGGGGCTGTACGGTGGGGCCTACAAGGCTACGGCTGGCCTCTTCGAGGAATTCGGCGGTGAGCGAGTGCGCGACACGCCCATCTCCGAGGCGACCATCGGTGGGTCGGCTGTGGGCGCGGCCATGTGCGGTATGCGGCCGGTGGCCGAGATCATGTACGTAGACTTCACGCCGCTGGCCATGGATCAGATCGCCAACCAGGGAGCCAAGAACCGCTACATGTTCGGCGGCAAGACGGTGGTGCCTATGGTCATCCGCACCGAAGGCGGGGCCGGGCGCTCCATCGCCGCCCATCACTCACAATCGCTGGAAGCGCTGTGGACGCACTTCCCCGGCATCTACGTGGTGATGCCCAGCACGCCCTACGACGCCAAGGGACTGCTCAAAGCAGCCATCCGCGACGACAACCCGGTCATGTTCATCGAGCACAAAATGCTCTACGGCGTCGAGGGCTTCGTGCCCGACGAGGATTACATCATCCCCTACGGCGTGGCCGACGTGAAGCGCGCAGGCTCCGACGTGACGGTAATCACCTACTCGCGTATGGTGCACCGGGCACTGGAAGCCGCCGAGCAACTGGCCGAGGAAGGGATCAGCGTGGAGGTCATTGACCTACGCACGCTCAAGCCGCTGGACATGGAGACGGTAGCCGGTTCGGTGAAGAAGACTGGCCGCGTGGTGGGCGTCACCGAGGCCTACA
>DFBV01000127.1:1798-2076 GCA_002366755.1 Anaerolineales bacterium UBA3071 | reverse complement strand
TGGACGCACCAGTGACGCGCGTGTGCGCTGCCGACGTGCCCGTTCCCATGAGCGAACCGCTGGAAGATGCAGCTATCCCCAACGTCGAGGCCATCATTGCCGGCATCCGGCGGGCGTTGCGGTGAGGGAGATTGGAGGCTAGAGATTGGATATTGGATACTGGATATTGGAGATTTAGACCTTTCGGTTGGGTATCCTCCTCATTTTTGCAGAAGGATACCTCAATCTTGGGAACTTTTCAAACCCGGTCTGAATTTAGATGCGATTGCCCCGCTGCT
>DFBV01000127.1:0-1767 GCA_002366755.1 Anaerolineales bacterium UBA3071 | reverse complement strand
AGTGCTCCGCCGAAGTAGAATGGCGCCGACGGGGCCAGGTACCGCCACAGTAGTCCCGCAATGAGCGAGGCGGGGAAGTCGAGGATGCCCAATACTGCGTTGTAGGTGCCGTAGGCTGTGCCGCGCAATTCCTCCGGCACGATGTCGGCCACCATGGCCTTGGCCGTGCCGTAGGACAGGCCGTAGTAGACACCGTAGAGAGTGTACAGCACCCAGACGTGCCACCTCGTGCCGGCCAGTCCGAACCCCAGGTAGATGGCCGCGTAGACCAACCAGCCGCCGACGATGAGCCGCCGCCGCCCGATGCGATCGGACAGAGAACCGGCCGGCGTGCTGACCAGCGTGTACACAGCGTTGAAGGTGACCAGCATACCCAGGATGCCCAACACACTCAGCCCCCGTTCCTGGGCCCGCAGGATCAGGAAGGCGTCGGAGGAGTTGCCCAGGTCGAAGAGGCCGACGATGAGCATGAAGATCACAAAGCGTTTGCCCAGGCTGCGGAAGGCGAAGCGAGGCATCTGACGTGCTTTGGTCACCGGCACGTCCCGTGCGCCGAGGGCCAGTGACAGCACCGCCAGAAATGCCGGTATCAGGCTGATGAGCACCACCGTCTGGAAGGTGGCCCGGCCCAGATCGAGGGCGTTGGCCTGGCTGTACCAGACGACGCCCAGGGCGACGAGCAGCCCCAGCACCGCGCCGCCCGTGTCGGCGGCTCGATGAAAGCCGAAGGCCAGGCCACGATGCCGCTCGTCAATCGAGTCGGCGACGAGCGCATCGCGGGGGGCGGTGCGGATGCCCTTGCCCACCCGGTCGGCCCAGCGCACACCGGCCACCGTGCCCCAGGAATTGGCGAAGTAAAAGAATGGTTTGACCAGAGCAGAAAGCGCGTAGCCCCCTACCGCCAGCCATTTGCGGGCCCGCAATCTGTCCGATAGCCAGCCGGAGAACACCTTGACCAGGCTGGCCGTCGCTTCGGCCACTCCCTCAATGAGACCGATGATGTCGGTCTTGACGCCCAGCACGTTGGAGAGGAACAGCGGCAGGATGTTGATCACCATTTCGCTGGAGATGTCCATGAAGAAGCTGGTCAGGCTGACGGCCCAGACGTTGCGGGGCAGGGAGCGCAGGCTCGGGGTAGATTCTGCTTCGGTTGTGTTCATGAGTTCCGTCCTTGTTTACGCGTTACGTGTTGCGTGCTGGCACCAGGCGTAGAGCGCGTCGTAGATGGCGAAGCCGTGGGCCAGCCGTTCCTCGTCGGGGACATCCAGATAGTGGAAGCCCTCGGCGATAGCCCGCAGCCCTGGCGACTGCGGAGTGTACCCCCGGTCGGCGGTGTCCGCCCCGTGGACGATGTCGGCCAGCAGCCGGAGCGCCGGGACTTCGGCGAGCTCAGTCGAGCCGTCGTCCAGCCCGTACTCCTCGATCAGTACCTCGAAGGTACACTTTCCCCCACGGTGATCGTACCGGCCCTGCCCCCGTGCGTCGTAGGAGATAGCCCCCTCTCGCTCGGCTACCTCCAGCACCGCCTCCGGAGGCACGAACAACAACTCCGCCTCGGGGTCAATGAAGCGCTTGATGAGCCAAGGACAGGCCACGCGGTCCACTTTGACTTTCTCACGTGTTACCCACTTCATAGTCGATTTCTCCTTTCTGTTTCAGGTTTTCGGGCTTCAGCTTCAGGTCGCATCAGGGCGGCGAAGAGGGCAGCGCAGGCCACAAGCAGAGCCGCAACCAGCGCGAAAGCTGGACCGTAGCCCCAAGCCACCA
>DFBV01000120.1 GCA_002366755.1 Anaerolineales bacterium UBA3071 | reverse complement strand
GGATGTATATGGTACAACGGGTCGAACGCAAGACGGTTCAGTTGAGCGAAAGTGGAGGCAGCTCCCAGCCGCCGCTAAGGTGCGAACTCTTCGTCAACTGAAGCGAATTGGGAGAAAAGGTTACACTGCTTGTTCTGGGGTGACGATGACACTACACCAAGAACCTCCAGCCGCTTCCCGCATCCGTAGACCCTATACTCGGGGCGAAGAGATAGCCAACAGCATCACCCACGGCATTGGAACCGGCCTCAGTGTGGCCGGGTTGATCGTTCTGGTCGTTCTGGCCGCTTTGTACGGTGATGTCTGGCAGATTGTCAGCTTCAGCATCTACGGTAGCAGCCTGATCATCCTGTATTTGGCTTCAACCCTCTACCACAGTTTTCGGAACCCTCGGGTTAAGCGGGTTTTCAGGATCATTGACCATGCTTCAATCCACTTGCTGATTGCTGGAACGTACACGCCTTTCTTGCTGGTGAGTTTGCGGGGGGGCTGGGGTTGGACCTTGCTGGCTATCATCTGGGGGTTGGCGCTGTTGGGGATGGGTTTCGAGGCGTTTTTTGTCGGTCGCTTTCGGAAGATCTCTACGCTTTCCTACGTTCTGATGGGCTGGCTCGGTGTGGTTGCCCTGAAACAGATGCTGATCAGCGTTCCTGCCGGTGGCCTGGTGTGGTTGGCCGCTGGAGGCGTTGCCTATACGGTGGGAGTCATCTTCTACGCCTGGCGCAAACTGCCATACAATCATGCTACCTGGCATCTGTTTGTCCTGGGAGGCAGCGTTTGCCACTACATTGCCATCCTCCGTTATCTGCTGCCCGAAGCACGTTGAGCTATTCGCCCGCCGAGACGTAGTGAACGCCGGGCTGATCGGCGACCACCAGCCAGTAGTCCAATTCCGATTGTATGGCCTGCACCCGCGGGATGTGATAGGGATCAAATTCGGATGAACGAGGGGATGGCGCCAGGCTGCCACCCACTTTCACCGCGGCCCTATAGGTGTAGGTCAGGCCATCGTGCTCACCCTCGGCCAGTAGCGATTCGTCCTGAGGGAACATGCCATAGGGTACCGAAAGTGAGACGACGCTGTACCCCGGCAGCCATTCCTCCAACTGAGCCTGACTCAAGCCCAGTTCCCGCTGCACCCCCTCGGCGCTGAGCTGGTACAGGTTGGCGTGGCTGATGGTGTGGCTACCCACCTCCATACCCCATTCCACCAGGTTTGACAGTTTCTCCTTGGCCAGTTCGGGTTGGCCGAAGAGCGCGTGGCCGGGCTGCCCCTCGCCCTGCAAGACGAAGAAGGTGGCCCGCAAGGGCCAATCGTCGGGGTGGGCCTCGTGGAAAGCTCTGAGAATGCCAACCGCTGAGTCGGCATCAACGGTGCCATCAGGCAGCAAACGGAACTGGCCGATGGTGGAATCGTCGAAGGTGAGCACCACGGGACGCTTTCCTGCCGGCACGCTGCTCAACTGATCCTCGACCAGGTCGCGCAGGTTGACAGGGTAGTAGCCATCGGCCAGCAGCCGCTCGAGATCGGCGCGGAAATTGGCCGGAGTGCGTTGCCAGCGGGCTTCCGGCTCGTCGATGCGGTGATATTCGAGTATCAGCACCTTCCCGGTGGTGTTGGGCGTGTGGATAGGTTGGGCCGAGACCAACGCTTCGGCGGTGTAGCCGACCGCTGGATCCCACAGCATCCAGCCGCGAGCGCCTGCATCCCGGGCACCGTCCATCTGCCGGCGGATTTCATGAGGCGTGTAGGTGCGACCGTCGAAGGCGTAGTCGCGGAAATCCTGTATCCACGGGCGCATCTCGATATCGGGGTTCACCGTCCTGGCGCGGGCCAGCGCCCGCTGAGTAACCTCATACACGATTTCATAGGGATAGGCGATCGCCTCCCGGTATTCAGGAGACAGGCCTGGTAATCCCATCCCAAAGGTGGAAGGGTAGAGCATGGGCGACAGCACATCAAGGTGAGGTGCCATAGCTTCGATCTCTTGTCCGATACCCAGATCACTGAACTGCCAGGTGACGTATCCGAACACATCTGCAGCAAATCTTACGTCGTAGGGCTCCAGCGCCGCCTTGGCCTTCTCCAGGAAAGCAGCGATCGTCCGCACGCGGTTCTCCCTGGTGTTCTCTTGAGCAAATGTCGCGCGACTGATCATGCCGTCGGAGGGGAAGCGCACGTAATCGAACTGGATTTCATCGAAGCCCATCTCCGCGGCCTCCACGGCCAGGGCGATGTTGTACTCCTGCACCTCCTCGTGGGAGGGGTCGGCCCAGGCCAGTGCCTCGCCATCGCGCCAGAGCCCTCCGGTCTCCGAGTCCGTCACCGCCCACTCGGGATGGGCCACGGCCAAGGGTTCGTCCTTGAAGGTCACGATGCGAGCAATGGTGTAGATCCCCCGGTCGTCGAACCACTTCAGGAACTCGGTCCAGGTTTGTTTGTCCATCGCTGTCTTTTGGTCCGCGCCGATCTCCTGGATGGTTTTCACCTTGCTGGGGTAGGCCAGGAAGCCACGGTCCCCTTTGACGTCCATCACGACACCGTTGAGTTCGGTTGTCTCGATCAGGCTCTTGACGCGGTTGCGCAGCAGCGAACTGCGCAGACCGCCGTGGGTAATATACAGGCCCTTGATGTAGCCGGTCTGATCGATCTCCGTGGCCAGTGTCGGAGGTTCGTGAGCTGGCCACAGCCACTCGCACTCCTCCTGGTAGCGCATGGTGGTCATCTTGCAGCGCTTCAGGTGCCACAGAAGCGGATCATCATCGGGGAAAGCCAGCATAGCCCGCTCGCTCGCCGCTGCCGGCAGGACGAGCGTCGAGAGCAGCACGCTCGTGATCGTGATAATGAGGATGAACAACAAGCAACGCTTCATGTTGGAAATGACCATGCTTAGGGACTAAGTTGAGAGGCCGGTTTACCCGCTATCTGTCTCACTGCGGTCAATCGAGCGCGTGACTATCCGTCACACGAACAGCGGTTCATACTCGGCCCCGCTGGCGACCAGGGCCTCCTGTTGGGCCGCGCTCATAGGCGTGAATTGCTCGCACGCCTGCAAGAAAAGCGGCAGGAGGGTGACATCACCAACCGCACACAGCCCGGTCACATCCTGTGACAGGGCAAAGTTGACAGCCTGCTGGATGTGGTTGGCATCATCAAAGGGTTCGTACCAGGTATTGTAGGTTGCGGGCCGCTCGCCCCATGGCCCCTTGCTGACGGTTTTGATGATCATGCTACCCACGTCGCCAGCGCGGCACTGGCGCAATAGCTCTTCGGCATTGCGCCGGTAGGCAGGGTTACCGTACAACACGAAGTTGATGGGAAGGAGCACCGAGTCGAAGTCGAAGCGACGCAAGGCCTCCAGAAAGACGGCAGGCGACTCCAGCCCGTGGCCAGTGATGCCAATGAAGCATGTCAGCCCCTCCGCCCGTGCATCGAGGATCGCCTCCAGCGCTCCGCCCGGCCCGGTCACCTGATCCAGCTCCTCCATGCTGGTGACGGCGTGGAGTTGGTACAGGTCGAACGCGTCTACCTGCAACCGATCCAGAGAGCGACGCAGCTCGGCCGCAGCGTCCGCTTTGGCTCGTTCCTGAGTCTTACACCCCAGGAAGAAGCGCTTGCGCTCTCGCGCCAGCCATGGCCCCAGACGTTCCTCGGCCAGGCCATAGGAGGGTGCCACGTCAATGTGGTTGACGCCGGAACCGATCAGTCGTTCCATGGCCGCGTCCGCCTCAGCCTGCGTCACCTGCCAGAAAGCTGCCGCGCCGAAAATGGCTATGGTACTCATATGTCCTGTTCGTCCAAAACGCCGTGTTTTCATGACTATGCTCCTTTCAGTGCCTCAATGCAGCGAAACTGGCGAGCCTTGCGCGGTTTGGCCTCGGAATCGAGTTCCAAAGCCAAGAGACCAAGAGCGTTCGAAGCGCACTGGACAGGGGTGGGCTTTGAGTTGACTTCGGCTATCAGTTTGCAGATTCCATCCGCAGGCTTTGCCCAAACCGCCAACTGCGATGTACACCAACGGTAAGGACGTTTTCCGCCATTTCCGCATACGGGAAGATTGGCATATAATCAGTGTGCTGTTAGCCAAGTGTGCCATCCTACGTCAAACTGAAGGGTTTTGGCAAGTTGCCGTACAAGATGCTATGAGAGTTCGAACCCTAGACATTGCAGAGGCAAACCGGCCGTTAGCCGAATATGCTCGACAGGTGGATGCAGGGCCAATTGTGGTGACCGCTGAGGGCCGACCGATAGTGGCTGTGTTTTCCATTGAGAACGCTGACCTGGAGACCATCTCGCTGAGTACCAATCCGCAATTCTTGGCTCTGATCCAACGTTTCCGCTCCCACCAAGAGAGTGAAGGCGGGATTTCCAGCGATGAAATGAGACGCCGCCTGGACCTCGACTAATGGGCGGATATTGAAAGCCTGCTGGTCGCCTGCGGAGCGGAGATCGTGGAACCATGACGGAGTACAGAAATTGACAATGAAGGCGTGAGCCTCTCTCCTGACGCGTCTGTCTGAGATAGTATAACCCCAAAACGCTGCATTCGCAACACGGCAACTCACCAACGGGCCAACGATCCTCGCAGAGACTGAATTGACACGAGGTGCATTCAGTGCTATATTGGGGGCGTACTCGTCTCATCAATCTACCTTGCCCGCACGTTGACACCCCGGAACAGCGTCCCTGAACTGGATGCGGACAACTGCGGCGTTTATCTCTCCTTCATCCCTGCTCGTCCGTGACCATCCGCGTCCCTTCTTGGACCGTGATCGTTATTTCAGCGTGCGGCAGCATCATTTCCGCAAGGCCTTTTCGCATGTCATCCATCACCATTCAAGAGGTCACCACCAGGCGGGATGTGCGCGCCTTCGTCAGATTCCCCTGGAGGGTGTACAAAGGTGACCCCAACTGGGTCCCTCCCCTGATCTCCGAACAGATCAACTACCTGACCCCGGGAAAGAACCCCTTCTTCCAACACGCGGAGGCGGCACTTTTCCTCGCCCGGCGCGGCGGGGAGATTGTCGGCACCGTCGCCCCTTTCATCAACTACCACGACCTCAAACACGAGGAGAAAAAGGTGGGCGGCTTCGGCTTCTTCGAAGTCCTCAACGACTACGCCGCCACCGAGGCGCTGTTGGATGCAGCCTGTGCTTGGGTGAAAGAGCGAGGCATGGAACTGATCCGAGGCCCCTATAGCTTCACCCGCAACGACCGTCCTGGCATCCTCATCGAGGGCAGCGACTGTCCGCCTGTGGTCCTGGCCGGACACACACCACCCTACTACAAAGACTTCCTCGAGCAGTACGGCATGGAGAAGCACGGCGACTCCTATGCCTGGCGCGCCATGCGCTCTCAGATCGGTGAGGAACTGCGGAACGTCCCGCCGGAGATTCTGCGCGTGGGCGAGGCCGCACGGAAAGCCAGCAACGTCACCATCCGCAAACTGCGGAACTGGGACGAAGATGTAGCGATCGCTGGCCATCTATTCAACGCCACCTTGAGCCAGTACCGCGATTTCATGCCCATGACCGAGGAACAGTTCCGCCGCTTCGCCGACCAGTTGCGCCCGCTTGTGGACCCTGATCTGGCCCTCTTCGCTGAGATAGGTGGTGAGGCCATTGGCTTCGCCGTCGCCATTCCCGACCCCAATCGCATCCTGATTCATCTCAACGGTCGGCTGTTCCCCTTCGGCTGGCTCAAGATGTGGTGGCACGCCAAGCGCATTGATGTCGTCACCTACAAGCTCATGGGGGTGTTGCCGGAATACCGCCGCCGCGGCATTGATGCCCTGCTCTACCTGGACATGCTCGAGGCGGTCTTCGACAAGGGGTACAGGTGGCTGGACGGGTCGCTAACGTCGGAGCAGAATCTGTTGGTCAACCTCCTTGCCGGGCGGCTGGGGGCTGAGCGCTACAAGCACTACCGGGTTTACGAGAAGCCGGTGTAACAGGCTGGTAGATTGCCAATGATTCACACCCGCATGACCCTGGCCGAAGCATTTCAGCTCGTCGCCGACCGGCAGCCCAAGAAGGAAGCACTGGTCTGCGGCGACGCGCGGCACACCTACGGCCAGTTGGCCCAGAGAATGCCCTCCCTCGCCTACGGTTTGACCAAGCTGGGGATCGGCCGGGGAGACAGAGTCGGCCTGCTTCTGCGCAACAGCCCAGAGTTCGTGATCGCCTTCTTCGCCCTGGCCAAGATCGGCGCGGTCAGCGTGTTGCTGAATCCGCAACTGCGGCGCCGTCAGCTTGACCACATTCTCCGGGAGTGCGAACCTGTGGCGGTGGTGACGTCCGATACCCCCGGCATGTCCGAAGCGATCGAGACAGTGCGGGATGTGCAGCAAGAGCTGTGCTCCCTTCAGCACCTCATCTTCACCGACGGCGATAAGAACGCAGGCCTGTGGCTGAATGAGCTGATGCTTGTCACGCCGCCCGCTTCATTTGCCCCTTCCGATGTGGCCCCCGAAGACCTGCTAGCGCTGATCTACACCTCGGGCACAACCGGGATGCCCAAGGGCGCCATGCACAGCCATCGCGGGCTGATCGCACCCGTGGTCGCCAGCATCAAGCTGAGGGAGATGTGGCTCAAACGGCCCTCGCCCAAGACGGCGGCACGCATGGTCAAGGTGCTGGCGCGTTATGGTCCGCGCTTGCTGCAAGCCGTGGGCCGTCAGCAGACCATGCTCTCGCCCATGGGTTTGCACGCCATCGCCGGGGTGGAGATCATGCTGCAGGCCCTGCTGATGGGCGATAGGCTGATCCTCATGCCCCGCTTCCATCCCATCGAGCTCCTACAATTGATAGAGAAAGAGCGGGTCACCATTCTCATAGCCGTCCCCATGACCTTCGCCGTGCTTTTGCGGTTGAAAGACCTGGATCGCTACGACACATCTTCGTTGATCATCTGCGCCACAGGCTCTGCGTCTTGCCCTGCGGAACTGGCGCGGGACGTTCGCGAACGCTTTGGATGCGCTGTACACATCGGTTTCGGCACTACAGAGTTGGCCGGGGGCGTCTCCGCCACCAGCATCGAGGATTCGGACGAGCGACAGTCGGAGACGGTGGGGCAAGCCATGCCCGGCATGGAAGTCAAGATCGTGGACGAGCAGGGGCAGGAGGTGCCGCCGGGCGAGGTGGGCGAGATGGTCTGCCGCAGCGAGAGCGTGATGCTGGGCTACTACCGAGCGCCCGAGGCAACGGCGGAGGTGGTGGACGAGGATGGATGGTATCACACTGGCGACCTGGCGGCGATGGACGAGAAAGGCTACCTGCGCATCGTGGGGCGCAAGAAGGACATGATCATCCGCGGCGGGCAGAACATCTACCCTGCTGAGATCGAAAACTACCTGCTGAGTCACGACAAGATCAGAGAAGCCGCTGTGGTGGGCGTTCCCGCGGCCCTTGGGGGCGAACAGGTATGGGCCTTCCTCATCCTCGAAGACAGCACAGAGCTAACAACCCAAGACGTGCTCGAGTACTGCCGAGTGGGCGTGGAGGCCTACAAGATACCCAATCAGGTGCGTTTCGTCCCGGACTTCCCCCGCTCAGCGATGGGCAAACCACAGAAATTCAAACTGCGCGAAATGGCACAGCGGGTGTGAAGATCACGAATGGCACGAATGGACGAATTAGACGAACTATGAAAGACAAAGTGATCTATCGCGAATTGTCGTACCGGGTGATGCAGGCTGTGTTTGAGGTGCACAATACGCTCGGACCAGGATTCGTTGAGAGCGTATACGAAGAAGCACTGGCCTATGAACTTGAAATGCGCGGCATTCCTTTCGAACGTCAGAAGAAGATCGTGGTGCGTTACAGAGACCGTGTCGTTGGCACTCATCGTCTTGACCTCGTAGTGGACAAAACGATCGTTCTCGAACTGGAAGCTGTATCAGCGCTGAACAATGTATTCAAGCAACAGACGCTCTCCTACCTGAAAGCCACGGGCCTGAGGCTGGGCATTCTCATCAACTTCGGCACGCCTCGCGTCGAATACACTCGTATCGCCAACTGATCTCAGACAATTCGTCCCATTCGCCCATTCGTGGCATTCGTGATAAGCAACGTTATGGAATGCTAGACGAGTACCTTTAGTAGAGGAGACAGAGTATGGCGGAATCAAACTCAGGCGTGCTCACGTTTGAGGAATTCCGAGACATCATCGCCAGAGAACTGATGGTGGCCAAGGAGAAGGTTATTCCCGATGCTTCATTCATTGAGGATTTGCTTGTGGACTCCATCCGCATGGTGGAGATGATGCTGAAGCTGGAAGATATGGGGATGAGCATTCCCCTGGAGGCAGCCTGGTCCATCGAGACTGTGGGAGATGCATATCAGCAGTACAAAGAATATGCCCAGGAGGGCACGGCGAGCGAGCGCCCGGCGGCTGCGCTAGTCGGTGGGCATTGACCCAGTCCCCTCCAGTGTCTCTGCTGCGCGCCGCCTGCGTGATTGACAGAATGGCAGCATCGTGGTATACTGTTGGCGTGTGATGAATACCGGCCTGCGAGTGTAACCATGAGCGTTTCTTTCCGAGTCTTTGTCGTTTCCGCCATCCCGCAGCCTGGCCCTGAGCCAGACCTTGGGTCTGGATAGGTTTGCTGCGGTTACCTGCAAGCGCCCAGTTTTCACCGCCAGCTAGCTCTCCAGACCAGCCATTCGGAGAGCTAGCTTTTTGTGATAGGGGACGTAGGGTGATGCTACGGCCATGCGTATTCTGACTCTGAGCGACAAAGTAGAGCCGCTGCTCTACGCCCCCGGGCTCAAGCGGGTTGTCGGTGACGTAGACTTGGTGCTGGGCTGTGGCGACCTGCCCCAATACTATCTGGACTACGTGGTGTCCACGCTCAATGTGCCTTGTTACTTCGTTCACGGCAACCACGCGCAGGGGGCGGAGTTTCTGAGATGCGGCGAAGAGCAGGACCAGAGGCAGCAGAGGTGTCTACCTCAAGGTTGCAATGTGAACGGTCGCGTGGTAAACGAGCAGGGGCTGCTCATCGCCGGGTTCGAAGGGTGCATGCGCTACAACAAGAATCCCCGTTTCCAATACACGGAAGGGGAGATGCGCTTCAAGGTGCTGAAGGTGGCCCCCCGCCTGCTGTGGAATCGGCTGCGCCATGGTCGCTATCTGGACATTCTGATCACGCACGCCCCGCCGTTCGGCATCCATGACGGCCCAGACCTTTGCCATCAGGGATTTCGTGCCTTTCTGACATTCATGCGCTGGTTCCGGCCGCGCTATCTGATCCACGGCCACAAGCACGTGTATAGGCCGGACGAGGTCACCCAAACCAGCTATCATCAGACGGAAGTGATCAACACCTACGGCAATCGCATCCTGGAGGTGAATCACTGATTTCACAGATCACACAGAATCGGGTCAGTGAAATCAGTGTAATCTGTGGTTCAGAAGAGATGAGTTCGTGCAACGTGCAAGGAGAGCAGGCAATCCGATATCCATCTCTGTCGCTCCCACTGTGAGAGTGATCGGGAGGCCGTATTACGATCTGGCGGGCACTGTAGAACTGATGAAACGCCTTTGGCAGGAGCGGGCGGTTGACGGCTTCGAGTTTCAGAACTTGGCGGAGTGGGATGATGCCCGCCCACCCAGAGACGAGGCTGAAAGACGGTTTGCCGCTTGGGAGAATAGCCAAGGACACACCGTGGACGAGATCGCCGATGTGCTTCGGGACACTGGACTGCCCGTCCTGTCCATCCACGCCAACCGGGATGTGGGTGTCTGTCTGTGCAATGGCGAAGAGAGCGATATCAACCGAGGCAAGGAACTGATACACGAATCGCTGTCCCTGGCCGAGATGGTAGGCACGCCGGTGTGCGTCTTTCACCTCTGGGACACGTGGAAGGAGGCATTTGATCCAAGCCTGCTCCACAAGATCCTCCGAGAGGCGGCCGCCCAGTACCCGCGTGTGAAGGCGTCGGTGGAGAACGTCCCGACCCACCTGGCGGGCTGCACGCCCTTCGAACTGGTGCGGCACTTCGAATGGCTCACCCTGGATCTGCGATGGGCGGCCACGTATGATGAACTAGACAGGTTCGAGTCCGTGAAGGATCGCATTGTCAACGTGCACTTGCGCGGGCGATTGCAGGGCGGCGAATGGGTGCTGGACGGTGCGCCCTTTGGCTTCTACGAAGCGCTGGACACCATCACAAACGAGTGGGGCTACTCAGGGCCATTGACGATGGAACCCAGCGGACTGCGCGAGGGCGATTGGCAGGATCTCGTAGCAGCCATATCATCATTGGATGAGGAATTGGAATGAGCATGAGTATCATCGCTGTGTTTGGCGGTTCGCGAGCGCCGGAGGGCAGCGCGGCTTTTCAAGAAGCGTATGAATTGGGTCGGCAACTGGTGCTGGCAGGCTACGACGTGGCCAGCGGTGGCTATCAGGGCACGATGGAGGCGCTGAGCCGCGGCGCAGCCGAGGCTGGCGGGCACGTTATCGGCGTCACCAGTGACATCTTCGATCCCTTGGCGCCCAGCCCCTGGCTGACGGAGGAGCGGAAAATGCCTGATCTCCACGCACGCTTGCAGACGATGACCTCCATCGCTGATGCCTTCATCGCCCTGCGCGGCGGCGTGGGCACACTGTCGGAGGTGACGCTCGCCTGGAGCCTGCTGCAGACGGGGCAGCTCTCGCCGCGTCCCCTCATCTTGTTGGGCGAAGACTGGCGCGGCGTAGTGGACGCCTTTGCGCAGTATACGCAGATGGGATCGTCCATCCTGGCGCTGGCCCAGGTAGCGGAGACCATTGAGGAAGCGATGTCTTTGTTAAGAGGGTGGGACGACCATGAAGCGTGAATACTTCTTCATAATGGGGGACTTCCGTGCCCTGCCCATGCCTACCCGCCCCCCGGCTTGATGCTTGTTCATCAGGCCAGGGGGGCTGAACCAGCCCGCCTGGGGATCAAATCGCCGGGCTCAGAGCTCAAGTGCGCTGAAGGCGCACTGAGGTGGTGTCGGCTTCCAGCCGACTTGAGTTGTCAGCCTGCGAGTTTTCATTTGCAGGCCAGCAAGGGCAAGATACACCAATGAAGAGAATCCCCGGAGGGACATACCCTTCCGGACACCCTGACTGGAGGAGAAGACACTATGGCTAAGAGAATCACTCCGAGGAGTGTGGATTATTCCCGCTGGTACACCGACATCGTGCGGCAGGCGGAACTGGCCGACTATGCCCCGGTAAGGGGATGCATGATCATCCGTCCCTACGGCTACACGCTTTGGGAGAATATCAAGGCAGGCCTGGACCGCCGCTTCAAGGAAACAGGCCACGTCAACGCCTACTTCCCGCTCTTCATCCCCATGAGCTTCATCCAGAAGGAGGCGCAGCATGTGGCGGGGTTTTCCCCGGAACTGGCCGTGGTCACCCACGGCGGCGGCAAGAAGCTGGAAGAACCGCTGGTGGTGCGCCCCACGTCCGAGACGATCATCGGCCACGCCTATGCGCAGTGGATCCGCTCCTACCGCGACCTGCCGCTGCTCATCAACCAGTGGTGCAACATCGTGCGCTGGGAAAAGCGCACGCGCCTCTTCCTGCGCACCACCGAGTTCCTGTGGCAGGAGGGGCACACCGCCCACGCCACGGAGGAGGAGGCAGTCGAGGAGACGCTGCGCATGCTGGGGGTCTACGCCGACTTCGCCATCAACGATGCAGCCATCCCGGTCATCCAGGGCAAGAAGAGCCAGCGGGAAAAGTTCGCCGGCGCCGTGGACAGCTACACCATTGAGGCCATGATGGGCAACGGTTGGGCGCTGCAGTCAGGCACCAGCCACTTCCTGGGCCAGAACTTCGCCAAGGCCTTCGACATCAAGTACCTGGATCGGAACAACGAACTGCAACACTGCTGGACGACGAGCTGGGGATTGAGCACGCGCATGGTTGGCGGCATCATCATGACCCACGGCGACGATCAGGGGCTGATCCTGCCGCCGGTGCTGGCGCCCATCCAGGCGGTGATCGTGCCCATCTGGCGCAAAGAGAAGGAACGCACCGTCGTGCTGGAGGCGGCGGAGCGGGTGCGAGCACAGCTTGCTGACGCTGGTGTGCGGGTCAAGCTGGACGACCGAGAGGAAGTCAGCCCCGGCTTCAAGTTCAACGACTGGGAGATGCGCGGCGTGCCGGTGCGGGTGGAGATCGGGCCGCGCGATGTGGCCCAGAACGCCGTAGTGCTGGCACGGCGGGATCGGCCGGGCAAGCAAGGCAAAGCCTTCGGCGTGCCCGCCGACGGCGTAGCTGAAGTGGTGAAAGCGCTGCTTGACGAAGTGCAGGCCGCGCTGCTGCAGCGAGCCACCGAGTTCCGCGGGGCCAACACGCACACGGGCATCCGCGACTACGAGGAGTTCAAGGAAGTGCTGGTCGAGAAGGGCGGTTTCCTGCGCGTGCACTGGGCCGGCAGCCCTGAGGACGAGGACCGCATCAAAGAAGAGACCAAGGCCACCATCAGCTGCTACCCGCTGGATATAGAGGAAGGGCCCGGTCGCTGCTTCTACACGGGCCAGGAGACCGACAACATCGCCATCTTCTCCCGGGCGTATTAGCATGCATGTGACACGCTGCCGAGCGCGGCACCGAGGTGGGCAGGTTTACGTTCCTGGATGGTCTCCTGACCAGCCAGCCGTCGGGTCAGGAGACCCGACGGGATCCAGTATAGCCGTGCCGGTGTCAGACCCGAAGTTCTAACATCAGGAGGATATCCTTATGGCAAGGAAAAAGAAGAAGAAGCGCAGGAAACGAAGCGGGGCTCGAACCAGCCCAGCCACACGCCGGCCTGAAGCGACGGGGAGCTCACCACCGGATTTTGATCGTCGCAGCATGGACAAGACCATGGCCGACATCGGCCGGCTGCTCAGCGAGCGGGAATTCGAGTCCATTGACGAGGCGAATGCCTTTATGCAACAGATGATGTCCAGTGGTGGCGTGCCCTCTTTCGAGCCGACGACGCCGTTGGAGGAGGCTCAGGAGTTGATGTATGAGGCTTTCGAGGCCAGCGGACGGCGACGGGTGCAACTGGCTCGACAGGCTTTGGAGGTATCGCCCGACTGTGCCGATGCCTACGTGCTGCTGGCCGAGGAAACGGCCAGAACACCGCAAGACGCGCTGGCTCTCTATCAGAAGGGCGTGGAGGCTGGCCAGAGAGTACTAGGCCCGGAGGTCTTCGAGGAAAACGTTGGGCATTTCTGGGGCATTATCGAGACCCGCCCCTACATGCGTGCCCGGCTGGGTCTGGCCTTCACCCTCTGGGAAACGGGTGAACGAGACGCGGCCATCGAACAAGCTCAGGACATGCTGCGCCTCAACCCTGGCGATAACCAAGGCGTGCGCTATCCGCTGATGCTCTGGCTCCTGGAGACCGAACGCGATGAGGATCTGGTGACCCTTTTTGAAGAGTACAACGACGACGCCATGGCCGACGGCCTGTATCCGCAAGTGCTCTTCGCCTTCCGCCAGCACGGTGACAGTGACCAGACCCGTGCGCTCCTGAGAGACGCCATGGAGTGGAATCGCCACGTGCCAGACTACTTGCTGGGTCGAAGGCGGCCTCCACGCCTCACGCACGCCCACGTTACCCTTGGCGGCGAGGATGAGGCTGCTGCTCACGTGATGGCCGCTTTGCCGCTTTGGCACAATACGCCGGGCGCTCTGGAGTGGCTGGCTGGGATGGTGGAGAAATCCGGGAGAGGATAAGGGCCAGAGACGAGGTGCTGCTTCACCACCGGCCAGGAGACCGACCGCGTGGCCATCTTCCCCCGATCGCACTAGTAGTCCCTCACGTTGGTTTTGATGCATGAGAGTAGCGATTCCATCCCTGCATGGCGCACCGGACTCCCGAACTTGTTCGGGCCCATCGTGCCGCACCCCCAACAAGTTGTGGACTCCGGCACTCTGTACCACGTCAGAACCACTTTGATCAGGTATTAGGTAGCTTCCTTCTCCAGTGTTGCTGGCTTCCTGTTCAGAGCAAATACCCAACTTCAGTCGTCCTGCCCGAAGGGGACAGCAGAAGCACACGCCTTGTGCTCCATGTCGAACTCGAAACTGGCGACTGCTGT
The DNA here is from genome assembly GCA_002366755.1 of Anaerolineales bacterium UBA3071. Lineage (GTDB taxonomy): Bacteria > Chloroflexota > Anaerolineae > UBA3071 > UBA3071 > UBA3071. The sequence continues at coordinate 4,758 of DFBV01000120.1, read as the reverse complement.
TGCGGCCTTGATCACTGTGTCAGTATACGCAGATCGCTTCCCAAAGTCAATCCGGAGAAAGCGACTATCCCAACTCCTCCGCCGACCCGAGATAGGTAGGTCGCATTTGCCGCAAGAAACGTGCCGCGCACGTAATGGAAGCGATTTGACAAGGATCCAGCAGGGTGGTATAGTCCATGCGGACTAATCACTTCGGACTACATAACAGGACGAGGAGGCAGCAGATGGAAAGAAAACTGCTCCTGCTGGGGCTGTTGCGCGGCCAGGAGATGTCTGGCTACCAACTCAACGAGCTGATTGACAGCCATATGCGAGCAAGCGTGCAACTGAAGAAACCCACAGCGTACCGCCTGCTCAGCAAGATGGCCGACGATGGCTGGATCACCTACACGGAAGAACGGGAGGGAAACCGCCCACTGCGACGGGTTTACGCCATCACTCCGAAAGGAGAAGCAGCGTTCCAACAGCTTCTGCGCGACAACCTGGCTGACTACAGCCCGGCTGAGTTCCGCAGCGCCACCAGTTTGGCATTTCTGGATGCGCTCCCTGCCGAAGAGAGATTGTCTCTGTTGCGCAAACGAAACTCGGTTATCAAGAACCTGTTGCAGACAGCACTCACTCACGGCGATGACCACGGCGGTTTTCGACTGCTCACTGAGCATCAGATACGCCATCTTTCAACTGACTTGGAATGGCTGAGCGAAGTTATTGCCCGACTCGAATCGGGCTCCCAAGATCATACCTTTGACAGAGAGCGTTTCCGCCAGGATCTTGTGGAAGCTGACAGCCAGCCACAACCTCAGATCGATCGAGGAGTGCGTACTCGTCGAGGAGTTGGTGAAGGTGACATTGAGCCTCGTCCTCACATGGATTCTCGTGACCAGTCCAGCCCTGGTGAGGAACGACTCAAGTGGTGCCCGGAAACTGACTAAACGGCATTAGCAGTTGGCAGAATGGAGGCCCTGGCAAAAGCGCACGGCCAGGGATGTTCCCCCAGGCCATGCTGTTTCTGGCATCAGCTTAACCTGCCACGGTCCATCGGTTCTCCCCCTGCTGAACGATCGTCAGCGGCATGACGGACCGGGGCTCAGTGGCCGGAAGTGTCCTCCTTCAACTCAAAAGATGCCCTCGCCTTCTCCACACTGTTGACAATGATCGCCAGTTGATGCTCCCCCGGATAGTGCTTGCGGGTTGATCGGTTCTCGAAAGAGTGCCTTCTGGAGATCACATGGCTTCCCGGATCGAAGCTGTCTTCCCTGATGTGAAACACCTTCCGGGACAGTTTCCCCTTTGCTTTCACGTAGTAGACCCCAAGTTCCAGGCGAACTTTGCCGGCATCTTCGGTGTGTATCCTCAACTCAAATGCATAGTGCAGGTCTTCCCCGATACAGAGCGTCTCTTTGTCAAGCGTCAGGTTCTCCACGCTGATGTGAGTGGGGTCACCGAAACCGAAGAGCGACAGCGCACGTTGATTCCCTGCTTTCAGCATGGTGCGGCAGGCGCGTTTCACGACCCAATCCGTGCTCTTGGTGTGACCATACCAGCGCCCACAGATATCCAGCACCAAGTCCGGATGGTCCCTGGAGATGCCATTCAGGTTGTTGGCGACGCTCTTGCGGACGTATTCTGATTCATCATCCTTCAGTTTTTCAAGAATCGGCAGGATGGGATGGGAATCTTTCTTGAACGCAGTCAGGGCCATGGCCTATGGAAGCCTCGGGCGACAGCCTTCACTGGCAAGACGGCGTACGTGATGATTCTCATCCTCTGTCCAAACACGCATATAGGCCAAAGCTCGTTCCGGATCTCGGGCCAGAAACGGGCGGATGGCGAATTCCGAACTGGCAAACTTCGTGAAGAACGCCAGAGCAGGAAGGGACAGATCCCAGTGGTCCAACCCATAGCGCCCGACATACTCCGGAAAGACCATGGCATCAAAGCCGTGAAAAGATGGCGCGACCTTCGTCAGGATCTCCAAAGTCTCTGGATACTCCTCTGGCAGCGTCTCATGCAAGCAGCGCGCAACGTGGCGCATTCTTTCCTTCAGCTTCTTGGTCTCCCAGGTGCTATCATACACCAAGCGAGCGAACTTCCCCTTATCGAAACCTGGGTAGACTCGCTGGATAGCATCCCCCAGTTGGTCAATGAACGAACTTGAGAAGAAGAGGTCTTTGAGTTTCTCTGCCATAGGTTGGTTGCCTTCATCTCTGTTCTCAGCTTGGTCCTATTTCAGACACCAGGCTCTGATGCTGTCCAAGAACCTTGTCTCTCATACCGTCGGGTCTCCTGCCCCGATTGTTGGCCGGCCAGGATACGGACCAGGAACTTCGGGGGTCATGCTCCCATGGATATTCATCACGAATAGCACGAATATGTGAATTTCACGAATGCTTTCCACAAACCTCAGCGTGATTTGCGGGATTTGTCCATTCCGGGCATTCGTGTTCAGAAACTGTCCGCTAGTGAGTTGCACGAAGAGAACCAGCCTCTGAGCCAGACTACTGGGGATCGCTCTTTGCCACGGGATCACTCCAGGGGCGGAAGCCGTTCAGGAGGGATCCGTACTTCGATCGTGCGAGGCTGCCCCGGTTTGCGTTTGATGAACCCTCGTGCCAGCCAGGAAAGCAAAGCGGTTTCCGGATAGGCGCTAAATGCGCAACTCCACCACGTCACCATCATGAAGGACATGGTCGCGTTGTACCATCTGTCCATCAAAGACACCGCTTCCCCAGACGCGGGCTGTCTTCAGCTTCTCAAAGAAATCCCGGTGAACCCCTTCTGCAAGATCCGCTACGGTGCTCCCTTTCTTCAGAGCGAACGGAGCGGTGAGATCAGGCTCTTTCCCAGGAGCCTTGGAGTAAACCCGGATAATTCCCAGCAACTCGAACACAACCTGCTTCAAACGTTCGAGGTTGCGGCCGGTGGTTGCAGACACAGGGAGCAGAGGCCAGTCACCTTCGAGCAGTTCGCAAAAGATTTCATAATCTTCGTCCGTATTCTCGTCATCGTTCTTGTTGACCAACACCAGGACCGGTATGAAGGTCAGACGACGCTGCCCGGCATAGCGCTCCTTCAGATGCAGGGGAATGATGCGGTGCTCTTGCAGCAGATCGATGGTGTCTTCAAGCTGCTGAACTGCATCCACCTGGAGATCCACCATGAGCAGGATGAGATCTGCCCTGCGGATCAGGCTCAGCAGCTCCGAATTCATATAGTCCCTGTTCAGTGGTGGGGTATCTATCAACTGAACCTGGATGTTTTCTATCGGCATCATGCCTGGGGTTGGTTTCCAGGTGGTAAAAGGAGACGCAGACACCTCGGGAGTAGCATTGGTCAGCATGTCGACCAGAGCCGATTTGCCCACATTGGTGGGACCGATGACTACAAGCTGGCCAGCACCTTCTTTGCGGATGTGGAAGGCAGACACTCGCCTGCTGACACCCTTGCGGACGTGGGAGGAGGAAACCTTTAGCTTGGACAGCCGCCTCCGCAGATCAGCCCTTAGCTTGTCCGTGCCTTTGTGCTTGGGGATGAGAGCCAGGTATTCCTCAAGGCTGGCGATCTTCTCCGCAACCGTTTGGGCCGCGCGATATTCTCTTTCCGCCTCAAGAGCTTCTGGGGGGAGGTTGGTGGGCATGGCTACCTGATCACATTCACTTCAAAGCGCAGCACTCGACCGCTGCCCCCTCCCCCCCGCGACGGCGGGGAGGGCAGATACCAGTTATCTCTCTTGTAGCCACCGGCGAGCCCACCCGTGGTGGGCGCGATAGGCCTCCCACACAGAACGGGCCCAATGATACGCACGCTCAACGTATTCGTCCGCATTAGCTGCCCCATGCATGTCTGCAACGGTCGTCTGGCCACGGTTCTGAGGAGGTTCCAAAAGCGGCATCTCGCGGTCGGACTCAATCTGGGCTTGAAACCAGTGTGGATTCGTACCTGTCGAGGCTTCCAAACCATGTTCCAGGAGCATACACAGTCGGAGCAAGTGGACAGCGTTCGACCTGGGACCGTGGTCCTCCGAATGCTGCAGTGCATAGGCATCAACGGTCAGCAGGTGGACGGCGCCGTAGGCTGGATCGCCGTACTCCCGTACCAGGATCTCCTGAAACAGCTCCCTGCAGCCTTTGGTACCGCCGGGCACCTTTGCGCCGCACCGAGTGCACCGAGAGCGTGGTCTTGAATCATCCATCGTTGGATCATATATTTTGGCTACCACCACTGGACAAAGAGATCAGCGGATCAGCTTTTCAAACAGACTGTCGAGCGCAGCTTGTGGGTTAGCACATAAGCCACAGTGGACAGGCGAGATCTGAATGGTGGTGCTACGCGGTGAAACGAGCCAGTGGAACCGTTCGCTCTGGCTCAACTGGCCGATGGCACCCGCAGCCCCAGCGTCCGTCCGATCTCACCAGCCGCCAAATCGGCGAGTAGTGCCCTGACTCCGTATCACAGCAGCAACAATAGCCTGCTGTCCATTATAAGGCAAAAACCGGCGCGGGGCAATTCAGAACAGGTGTACTGTGAAGGAGAATCCAACGAAAACCGCACACTGAGGTTCGGGATGCCTGTGTGCAAGGCTTAGAGGGACCGCCGAACGGTCCGAGGCCGGGGGTTCCGAGGGTGTCCCCCGTCTCAACTGCCCAGAATCGACGAGCACCCGGGGTTGCCCAAGCCCTGGGTGCTCGCCGAGCCTTGCGAGGCCGGGGGTTCCGGGGGTGTCCCCCGTCTTAAGCGCCCAGAATCGACGAGCACCCG
>DFBV01000259.1:1089-23669 GCA_002366755.1 Anaerolineales bacterium UBA3071 | reverse complement strand
TGGTGACCTCGACGATCTTCTGTACCTCGACTGCCTTCTCCACCTCGACGACGACCGTCTCTACGACGACCTTCTCGATGACCTGCGGTTCAGGTGCCGGGCAGGCGGTTAGGATCAGGCTGGAAACCACCAGTAGGGCCAACAGGATAGCCCATTTCTTGCTTAGCATTGTCTGTCTCCTCCTAAGAAGTTACGAACTTGGGATTGTCGTTGCTCGATGCTCGAAGTTGGAACATCGATCGCTGCGGCGAGACGATCGCTGGAGCACGCTATGCTCCCGATCGCCTTCGACCATACGTCCGAAGCGTCGCATCACCTCCTTTCCGAGTTGAAGAGTGTATGTAGAGACGATCTATCCAGGATCCTACACACTGCCTGATTGCCTGACTGGGCGTGAAACGACTCCTCTGAAAAAACCTGGAATCGTCAGCGGATTGAGCGGATTAAGCTGATTTTGTTTCATTGTTATCCGCTTCATCTGCTTAATCCGCTGATGGGTTTTGACCTTTTTTCAGTAGAGTCGTAAAACGTAATGCGTGACGATCACGTTTTGCGTTTTACGTCCTGTGGAGAGTAGACTTGACTTTGCCCTTTTTACCAACTTCAAGTGTGTCTGGCTTCAGTACAAGTGACAAGCCACGAAATGCTCGCCACCTATGTCCTTGAACTCGGGTTCGCTCTCGTGGCAGATGTCCATGACCCGTGGACAGCGGGTGTTGAAATTGCACCCCTTTGGCGGATTGGCAGGGCTGGGGACATCCCCTTCCAGGATGATACGCTTGCGCTTCTCCTCCACCACCGGATCGGGAATGGGAATGGCAGAGAGCAGCGCCTGGGTGTAAGGATGCAAGGGGTTCTCGTACAACTCCTCCTGTGTGGTCAACTCCATGATCTTCCCCAGGTACATCACTGCCATCCGGTCTGCGATGTGGCGGACAACCGAAAGGTCGTGGGCAATGAAAAGATAGGTGAGGCCAAACTGCTCCTGCAGTTCCTCCAGCAGATTGAGGATCTGGGCCTGGATGGACACGTCCAGTGCGGAAATGGGCTCGTCGCAGATGATGAAGGAAGGATTCACAGCCAAAGCACGGGCCACGCCGATGCGCTGTCGCTGCCCGCCCGAGAACTCGTGAGGATAGCGGTTGATGAAGTAGGGGTTGAGTCCCACCACCTGCAGCAGTTCCTGCACGCGCTCCCGTCGCTCTTTGCCTTTGGAGATCTTGTGCACTTCCAGAGGTTCACCGACGATGTTCCCCACAGTCATACGGGGATTGAGCGAAGCATAGGGGTCCTGGAAGATCATCTGCATCTTGCGCCTCATGCGACGCAGCCGCTCACCCTTGATAGCCGTCAATTCGATCTCTTCACCGTTCTCCCTGAAAAAGACACGGCCGTCAGTGGGTTGATAAAGCTGGAGGATAGCCCGCCCGGTGGTAGACTTGCCACAGCCGCTCTCACCTACCAGCCCCAGTGTCTCGCCTTGGCGAATGTAGAGATCAATGCCGTCTACTGCCTTGATGTCACCTATGTGGCGCTGGATGATGATCCCCTTGGTGATGGGGAAATACATCTTCAGCCCTTCAACGCGAACCAGGATATTGCTGTCAGTCATTCTACCGCGCTCCTCCCGTTTGTACATCCACCCAGCAGGCGATCCGATGCCCTGGGCCTACCGGTGCCAGCGCTGGATTTTCCTCCAAACAGCGATCAATCCTGAAGCGGCATCGAGGGGCAAAGGGACAATTGGGCGGAGGATCAATCAAATCGGGTGGCAGACCCTCGATGGGAGTCAGTTTCTCCTTTCGCTGATCCAGGCGGGGAATGGAGTCGAGCAGCCCCAGGGTGTAGGGATGCCGTGGATCACCGTAGAGCTCTTTCACTGCTGCTTCCTCGACGATGTAGCCCGCGTACATGACGAGCACCCGTTCGGCCAGTCCTGCCACGACGCCCAGGTCGTGAGTGATCCAGACTACGGCCATGCCGATGTCATCTTTGAGCTTCTTCACCAGATCGATGATCTGGGCCTGGATGGTCACGTCCAGTGCGGTGGTGGGCTCGTCAGCGATCAGAAGCTGCGGGTTGCAGGACAAAGCCATGGCGATCATCACCCGCTGCCGCATACCGCCGGAGAACTGATGGGGATAGTCATCCACGCGGTCTTCGGCCTCGGGGATGTTCACCATCTGCAACAACTCGATGGTCCGCCGGCGGGCCTGTGCTCTGTCCATCCCCATGTGGAGCTGCAGTGCTTCGCTGACCTGCGCTCCAACCGTGAGCACAGGATTCAGGGAGGTCATAGGGTCCTGGAAGATCATGGCGATGCGGTTACCTCGAACCTGCCGGACCTCATCCTCTCGCAGGTCCATGATGTTGCGGCCATCAAACCATACGTCTCCTCCCACGATTTTGCCAGGGGGTTGGGGGATCAACCGCATGACGGAGAGGACGCTGACGGTCTTGCCGCATCCCGATTCACCTACGATGCCCAATGTCTCCCCCTCGTTGAGATCGTAGGAAATGCCGTTGACGGCGTGTACCACGCCATCCTGGGTGAAGAACTGGGTTCTAAGCCCTTTCACCTCCAACAGTTTTGCCATGCGGGCCTCCTCGGCTACTGCGATGTTGTGATCGGACGCTGGTGGGCCAGCAAGCAAAATCCGAGAACTGGCAGCCTGCTCTTGTGCAGCCCAACAAGCTACATCATATCACAGACCGCGAACCTTGTCAAAATCAAAGAAGCCTATGTTTCGTCAAATCTGCATAATCTGTGAGATCTGTGGTTTGTTCTCTTGCCCAATGTGCAAGAACCTCATCGTCTGGGTACTTGCCTGGGTACTTATGGAACGGGGCGTCAAGGAGTCAAGGCTGACGTGTTCCATTCATGCCGGTGCTTCAGGATAGGGTCCACACCGGGGGAGGTGTCATGGGCCATCATCTGGCGCTCACGTGCCTGTTCTCGTATCCACAGCAGCATCTCTCGCCCACTCAGCAAGCCTTCCTCGGCCATCAGGGGGGGCGACGCTTCCTGGGTGAGGCCCACATCTGCGGTGCCGGTGAGCATCTCCATCTGCTCTCCGCCTCCATAGAAGTACGAAGGCCATTGCAGGGCAGGTCCCAAGCTGAGGCCAAGAACCACCAGAAGGCTGGCCAGAGCCAGAGCTTTGGCCAGGGAAGCCGTCCGCCATGTGCTGCGCCTCGGGCGATGCCGCGCTGGCGAAGGTCCCGCTCGGAGCTTACGCTCGATCTGCTGCCAGACGCGGGGGGAAGGCTCCGCAGTGCCCACCAGTTCCTGGATGCCCCAGGAGAGCAAACGATCTAGTTCGTCCGAAACTACATTTGGCCCGGCATGAGGGCCGCGCTGATCATGAGAACTCATAGGCTACCTCCGGCTGCCAATATCCCTCCCGTTCTAGCCGGCGTCGCAGATTGCGGCGTGCATAGTGGAGACGAGATTTCACCGTGCCCACCGGGCAGTCCAAGATGTAGGCGATTTCCTCCAGGTTGAATCCGTTCATGTAGAAGAGAATGACCACTACGCGCTGGTTGAAGCTCAGGGTAATGATGGCCTTCTGTACGATATCTCTCAACTCCGTACGCTCTGCCTGACGTTCTGGCGATCCGTGAGGGGTGCTGACCAGATTCTCGATCACTCCCTCCAGCGAGTGGGCCCAGCGACGACCTCTAGCGTGCCAGTTGTAGCCGAGGTTGACGGTGACGCGGTGCAGCCAGGGCGCGATAGGCACTGAGCCATCCAGACGGTCTATGTTGGCATGGAGGCGCAGGAAGGTATCCTGCAAGATATCTTCTGCTGTTTGCTGGTCGTGCGTTACGGCCAAGGCGGTACGATAGATCTGGCCCTTGTACTTATCGTAAAGGATCTCAAGCGCCTTGATGTCGCCGCCGCGGATCTGGGTGATCAGTTGATCGTCGCTAGGAAACGTCATCTTGCACCACCCCGGTCAGGATAAAGCGGCCATCGTCTATATTCACCCTGAAGCTATGACAAAGGTTCAATGTTCGTAACTGGTACACTGGGGAATTGGTACATTGGTAGATTGGTAGATTGGGTCTCACTACCGGACAGTTCTCGAACACGAATGCCACGAATGGGCAAATTCCACAAGTTGCGCTGAGGTTCATAGAAAGCATTCCTGAAATTCGCATATTCGTGCTATTCGTGATGAGGATCCAGGCGTTCGGCAGGAAGTGTCCGGTACTGAAGATTAGGTCCTCTGCTGACCAATATACCGGTCTACCAGTTTACCAGTTTACCAAGTTGGCATAGTAGTAGGGAATGGGCAGCGGAGTGCCCCGCTGCCCATTCCGGGACGTGAGAGAATCGTCTACTGACCGGCCAGGACGGCGTTGGCCTCAGCAGCGGCGGCGTCCAGAATGGTCTTGGGATCACCGCCCTCGACGGCTCTCTTGAAGGCGTCGCCCAAGATGCCACGGATCTCCTGCCAGCCGGCCACGCTAGGCTCCACCCGCCCGTACTGCAAGAAGCCGAAGGCCTTCTCGTACTTGGGGTTCCCCTTCATGTATTCCTGCATCGGCGCCGATTCGATGGCCGACTTGCGCAGTGGGAAGTAGTTGGCCACGTTGGCCCACTTGGTGACGTTCTCCGTCTCCGCCCAGTACTTGAAGAAGAGCCAGGCAGCAAGCTGGCGCTCCGGCTTACTCTCGAAGATGCAGGCGCTGGGGCCGTAGACGTCCACCGCCGGTTCTGGCGCCTCGTGGGGCGCCGGGGACACGCTCCATTCGAACTCACCGGCATCCTCGACGGCCGACGCGTAGTAGGGCAGGCCGGCCGTGGAGCCGAAGGCGAAGAGGGCCTTCTGGTTGGCGAAGTCCGCCTGTTCGCCGTAGCGCTCCGCCGACTCGTAGGCGCAGCCGCTGTCGAAGAGATCCTTGATCAACTGCAGCGACTTGACGCCCGCTTCCTCGTGGAACTTCACCGTCTTGCCATCCTCGCTGATGATGTCTCCGCCAAAGGAGAAGATCGTGGTGGCGAAGCGGGAGGCGCCTCCGGTGTGGGAGTAGCCCCACTTGTCATTGTCTGGATCGGTGGCCGCCACGCACATCTCCTTGAACTCTGCCCAGGTCTGCGGCGGGCCGTCGTAGCCCATCTCTTCCAACCAGTCCTGGTTGTAGTACATCACCTCCATGGAGCGGCTATGGGCGAAGCTCATGAGCTGATTATCGTAGGCCGCTTGCCGATCCGATTCCAGGAAGGCCTCAAAGAAGTCGGCGCGTTCCTCAGGAGTGAAGCCGTACTTCTCGCTCTCCATGTAGGGATCGAGCGGGACGATGACGCCCGCTCTGGCGTAGTCAGCCACCTGGTTGGCGTAGGCGATGGCCAGGTCGGGTGTATCGCCAGCAGCGATGGCGGCGATGATCTTGTTGTAGATGTCACCGTAGTAGCCTGCGTACTGGGGCACCACGCGGATGCCGTAGGGGTTGGTCTCGTTGAAGCCGTCAACGATCTCCTCCAGGATCGCCAGGTGCTTGCGTGTGGAGACGTGCCAGAAGAGCACTTCCTGGCCGCTGGGATTCAACTGGCTGATGGCATCGGTCTCCGGCTCCGGTGGTGGCTCCGCTGGCGGCGGTTCTGTGGGCGCAGGCGCTGGCGTGGCAGGCGCCGGGCACCCTACCAGCAGAGGCAGCAAGAACGCCACGACTAACAGCAGGCTTAGCACTTTGCGGGTCTTCATCATTTACTCCTCCGTGTTGATGTTGATGAGTAGCCCTTGCCAGGGCTTTGAATCAGTGGCTGTGCACAGCGAAGGCCGCAGAAGCGCGGGGATACTTTCCTGCGCTCTTGGCCATGGATTGCTGCACAGCCCCATAAACCATGGAAACACAAGCAAGTGTTTTCTCTCGACTATCACCTCCTTTGCTCTGCTTGCCTTCTCTTTAGCCGCTGCTAGACGAAGTCTCACCTGGTAGCCTTTCGAACCATTCGCCTGTTCGCAGAAACCCCTCGTGGGTTAGATACGCCGCAATAGCTCGCAGCACTCTTGTGGCAATGCGGACATCTTTCCTGGCATCATCCTCGCCTATGCTCACATCAAACTCGTAATCTCCGGTCTGCCTCTCACGGAACAATCGGCTGATGAGCTTGCTGAATTCTCTTGGGAAGATCGCCGTTCTAACGAAGTGCCGGTTGAAGGCACTAATCACACCAGCGTGTTTGGAGAATGAGAGGTTTTTGGTCAGCAGGACGGCTTGTATCGCATAGAAGGCAGTGTAGTAGGCCCGAGATGATGCAAAGTCGTAGTTCCCTTCTTCGACGTGCCGTTGAGCGACCATAATAGAGCGGACAGCTTTCTGAATCATCAGTTGCAGTTGTCCTTCTAGCGCCTCCTGCTCATTCATAAGACAATGCCTTCTCTACGAACGTTCATCAGGAACGGATTGTACGTTTGCTGGCGGTGCTTTTCCTCCGATATGGGAAAGATCGAGAACACGACATTGTATTGATACAGAAGTTTCCCGGCCGTTTCGTCAATGACATCTCTCACTGCAGGAGAAACCTCATCCAGAACCGCCAAACAATCGTAATCGGAATCGACAACACCATCCCCTCGAGCTCTGGAACCAAAAAGGATAACCTGTTTGAGATGAGTGCCTAACTGCCTTCGTATCTCCTGTAAAAAAATATCCAAGATTTCGTCACTTCTTTCGTTTTTCATCAGTTACTCCTGGGTAGTTCCAAATCCCGCCCTTTGCCTGCGCAGCCTCGAACAGCAGAATGTGACACATGACACTTGACACCTGATACGTCTTCACTACCCCTTCAATCCTGTAGTGGCGATTCCCTCTGTAAACTGCTTCTGCGTGAAGAAGTACAGCACCAGAACCGGCACGATGACGAACGTCGCCGCCGCCATCATCAATTGCACCTCATTTCCCATCTCGGTGATGAAGCTCCTGAGCCCCACCTGGATAGGGTACAGCGCGACGTCGCGGGCCACAATGAGGGGCCACAGGAAAGAATTCCAACTGCCGATAAAGCTCAACAGGACCACCGTTACCAGCGCGGCCTTGGAGAGGGGAAGCACGATCTGGATCAGGAAGCGGAGATGCCCGCAGCCATCTATCAGCGCGGCGTCGTAGAGTTCGTTAGGAATCCCCATAAAGAACTGGCGCAACAGGAAGATGTAGAACACGCTGGCCGTCCAGGGGACGATGAGGCCCAGGTAGTTGTTGACCCAACCCAGCTTGGACACCAGCAGGAAGTTAGGAATGATCGTGACCTCGCTGGGGATCATCATCGTGGCCAGAAAAGCGAAAAAGATGACATTCTTCCCTGGAAAGCGAATACGGGCAAAGGCGTAGGCGGCCAACACGTTGGTGAAAAGGTTGGCAGTCACCGTGCAGGCGGCGATGAACAGCGTGTTCAGGAAGTACCCGGGAATCCACCTGCCGCTGTGGTCAAAGTAGGGTCCCCACTCCGCTTCCGACCAGGCTTCGAGATAGTTGTACCAGCGGAACTGCTCAGGCCAGAACGCGCCTCGTGCCACTTCCGTCTGAGTCTTGAGGGAAGTGAGAACCATCCAGAAGAAGGGGAAGATGGCGATTGATGCCCCGATGATGAGGAAAAGGTAGATGAATGCTCGTCCAGGCTGAATTCGCAGGCGAACAGGCTTCGCTGTTGCGGCTTTGACGCTCACGCTGGTATCTCCTGACCTAACTGAAATGCGATACTGGCTCCAAGGCCCGTTCTTGGGCTGCCGGGGCCGTGCCCGGCCAGGGGCTAGAGCGGAGTGCCGGAGTCCCCAACTTGTTGGGGGTGCGGCACGATGGTCCCGAACAAGTTCGGGAGTCCGGTGCGCCATGCAGGGACGGAATCGTCACCCTCATGCATCAAAACCAACGTGACGGGCTACTAGACGTAATGCACTTGCTTGCTGCCTATGTAGTTCTGCAGCATGGAGACGATCAGGATAAGAACGAACAACAAGAAAGACATGGCCGATGCGTAGCCGAAGGTGGGCGTGCCGAAGGCGTTGTTGTAGATCAGGATGGAGGCGGTAGTTGTGGTGCGCAGTGGCCCGCCGATTTCCGTGGCCGACGCGGCAGCCATGATGAAGACGTGGTTGAACGCTTTGAACGAGCCGATGATGGCGATCAGAGACAGGAAAAAGGTCGTTGGAGAGAGAAGCGGAATGGTAATGTAGCGGAAGAGCTGCCAGCGCCCGGCACCGTCAATCTTAGCCGCTTCGTACAACTCATAGGGTATCGCGCCCAAGCCAGCCAGAAAAATGGTAGCGTCGTAACCCACCCAGAACCAGATGACGAAGAACATGACCGTGACCAGCGCCACGCTGGGACCGCCGAAGGGGACGTTGATGCCCCACATCTCGCCCATCACGGTGAAGATGCCGCGCGGTTCCTTCATCCAACGCAGTACAGGCAGCCCTATGGCGTCCAGTGCCTTGTTGATGGGCCCGAACGTGGGGTTGAACATCTTGGCGAACACTGCACCCGAGGCCACGGTGGAGGTCACGTAGGGCAAGAAGTAGACCATGCGCAGCCCTTCCTTGCCTCGGATCTTCTGGAAGAGCAGGTAGGCGATCACCAGGGCCAGTAAGAGCTGGATGGGCACCGTGCCCACCACGTACCACAGGGTCACCTTCAACGAGTTCCAGAATCTGTCCGTGGTCAAGGCACGGGTGTAGTTGGCGAGCCCCACATAGTCGCCCTTGACGATGAACCACTTGTGCAGGCTGATGTAGAAGGCATAGAAAACAGGAAGAAAATGAAAGAGGAGCAGGATGATGGTGGCCGGCAAGATGAACAGATAGCCCTGCAGGGTTTCCCGTGCGCGTCGCGCTCGGCGGCCAGAGAACAATTCCATACGGGGCTGGATATCGCCCCGTAGCGTATCTGATAGACCAGCCATCAGCGTCCCCTTCTGTGAACGATGTGAGCCGGCTTTTCCCAGCTCCCAGGCCAAGATGCCGAGTTGTGGGAACTGGCCCATGGAGAGCCTGCGCAAAACATTATACCAGAAATCCCTGAAAGCGTCAAAGAAGCCGAAGAAGCAGTGCGGGACGGCAAGACCATCGAGCGGGCTCTTCTGCAGTATACTTGCTTCCATGGCCACAGCCCATGACCTGGGTCATACGCTGCGGCAGGGATGGAACGCCAGCCGGTCTAGCCTTTGGCGTGCACTGCGGCATACACCTCGGCTGTGGCCTGAGCTGTCTGCTGCCAGGAGAAACGGGCGGCCTGCGCCAGCGCCTCGCCTCGCAACTCCTCTCGCAGCGATGCATCCTGCCAGATCTGTTCCATCGCTGCGGCCAACTCGGCCTCATCATCAGGAGAGACCAGCAATCCAGCCTGTCCCACGATCTCCGGCAACGAAGAAACGCCGGACGTGATGACCGGTGCGCCACAGGCCAGCGCCTCTAGCACGGGCAGTCCGAACCCTTCGTAATGGGAGGGAAAGACGAGGGCCACGGCAGCAGTGTAGAGCGGTGGCTTGTCAGCTTCGTCCACCCAGCCTGTGAAATGCACGCAGGACTCGATCCCCAGCTCGCGGGCGATGCGGCGGGGGTCAGGGGTGAAATCGCTATCCCTTTGCGGCAGACGGCCCGCGATGACCAACGCCGGGCGCCACCCTTGTTCGAGGCGATTTCCTGGCCGCTGCCCCGTGCCTGGTGGCTGCTGGTCACGAGACCAGCAGGGGACCGATGCTGTCGAGGGTATCCCTCCAAGCACTTTGGCGAAGGCAGCCAGCAGTCCGGCAACGTTCTTACGCACGTCAAAGCCACCCAGGTAGAGGAGAAAGCGCTCGGGCAGACTGTACTTGCGCCGCACCGCGTCCACCTGCGCCGGATCGGCCGTCCGCATGGAAGCTGGGGCCGCCTCGTGGGTGACCCACACCCGCTCAGCGGGCAACCGGAGATGGGCGATGATGTCTCGTTGCGAGGCGCGGGAGACGGCGATCACGCCAGCGGCGCGGCGGGCAGCAGCAGCCACGAGACGGGTGTACAGCCGCACCAGAAGGGTGCCTCGATACGGTGGCAGCAGCAGAGGGATCACGTCGTGAATGGTGACGATAGTGGGCACCGTTGGCCGCAGCGGAGAACCCCAGTGGGGGACGTGTGCCAGGTCGGCCTCCAGCCGCTGGCAGGCGCGAGGGAAGGCGACCTGCTCGAACCACACCTTGCTCAGGTTCTCGCTCACCTGATCAAAGGGAGTGGTGAGCGGCAGCACACGGCAGCCGTGCAGTTTCTCGGAGGGCGCGTGCCCACGCCAGAGCGTCAGCAGGTATTCATGCTCCGGTGTGACCTTGGGCAGGTGCGCCAGCAGGTGGCTCAGGTACTGCCCGCTCCCCGTAGCGGTCTGTCCCCAGAACCAGCCGTTCAGGATGATGCGCATGGGTACTCCTAGGAAACTTTCCGAGATCTTCTAGCTGACTGTCCCGTTCCAGCCTCACCCACCGGCGGGGACACTCACTATCAGACTCGACAAAGCAAACAGGCCAAACCCGATGATGACCGCGCCGGACACTCTGTTCACCCAAAGCAGACTGCGGGCGGTGAACCTTGTGCGGAACAAGCCAACACCGCCGCTCAGAAGAAGCCACCATAGAGCCGAGCCGGTAAATACTCCCAAGACCAAGATGGCCGCAGAGACATAGTTGCCTTCGGAGCTTGCCACTCCCAATCCAGCGAATATGGCGGCGAAGGAGAGAATGGTCAGCGGATTGGTAAGAGTGAGCAGGAAGGTCGAGGCATAAGCGCCGATCAGCCCTCTCCCTGCGACCGAAGCCGCCTGTTCAGCAGGTCTTCTCAGCAAGGTTCTGAGGCCCAAATAGCAGAGGAACGCTCCGCCGGCAAGGCGCACCCAGGCCTGTTGGCTGATCAAGAAGCTGGAAACGAAGGTCAGTCCGAATCCAGCGATGCAGCCGTAGATGGCATCGGCCGTGGCTGCTCCCAAACCGGAGACGAGACCAGAAGTCCACCCTTCCGCCAGTGTGCGGCGCATGCACAGCACACCGATCAGGCCGACAGGGGCGGCAATGGAGAAGCCTATGATGAGTCCCCGAACAAAGAAACTGATGTCCATTGATCTTCCTTGAGGTGAGCGCAATCTCGCAGGACTGCACAGTGCAACGGCGACTGATTATAGCGCTGCTTCGCCGAGATGCCAAGCCCTGATTCGAGCATGCGATACCAACTCCAAGGTCAGTGCAGCTCTGTTGAGTCTCCGTTGGCTTTGCCGAGACAACCTGGAACTGAACTTGCGCGAACAGCCTGGCTGGGGTATTCTATGGCTCAATGGGTTTCAGCAGCGATTTCTGACGTGTGAAGGAGAGTCAGGCGATGACGAAGAAAGACGCCCCCGTCACAGCGACGGATAGCCAATCTCTGGATCGGCTGTGTGCCGATACGCTGCGGATGCTGGCCGCCGATGGCGTGCAGAAGGCCAATTCGGGCCATCCCGGCATGCCCATGGGCATGGCCGACGCTGCCTACGTCCTTTGGACCCGCTTCCTCAAGCACAATCCGGCCAATCCCCAATGGCCCGACCGCGACCGCTTCGTCCTTTCGGCCGGTCACGGTTCCATGCTCCTCTACGGGCTGCTGCATCTCACCGGCTACGATCTGCGCTTGGAGGAGTTGATGGAATTCCGCCAGTGGGGCAGCCGCACGCCCGGCCATCCGGAGCATGGGTTGACGCCAGGGGTCGAGCTCACCACCGGCCCTCTGGGGCAAGGGTTCGCCGCTGGCGTGGGCATGGCTCTGGCTGAACGGTGGCTGGCGGCGCGCTTCAACCGCCCCGGCTTCCCCATCGTGGATCACTTCACCTACGCCATCGTCAGCGACGGCGATCTGATGGAAGGCCTCTCCCACGAGGCAGCCTCGCTAGCCGGGCACCTGGGCCTGAGCAAGCTCATCTACCTGTACGACGACAACCACATCTCCATTGACGGCCCGACGACGCTGGCCTTCACCGAGGACGTGCTGGCTCGCTTCGCCGCCTATGGGTGGCACGTGCAGCGGGTGGATGGTCACAATCAGGCAGATGTGGAGGCGGCCATCCGCGCCGCCCAGGCGGAGACGCTGCGACCTTCTATCATCGCCTGCCGCACGCACATCGGCTTCGGCAGCCCACACAAGCAAGACACCGCCGGAGTGCACGGATCGCCGCTGGGGGAGGAGGAGCTGCGGTTGACCAAGGAGAACCTGGGATGGTCGCAGGAGCCTCGCTTCTACATTCCAGACGAGGTGCTGCCCGTCTTTCGTGCCGCTCGCCAAGAGGGCGCGGCCCGCGAAGGGGCCTGGCGCGAGCTCTTCGCCCGCTACCGCGAGGCCTACCCTGACTTGGCCGCCGAGTTCGAGCGGGTCACGGCCGGAGAGCTGCCCGACGACTGGGAGGACGCGTTGCCCCTCTTCACGCCTGACGACGGGGCGATGGCCACCCGCGCTGCTTCGGGAACTACACTCAATGCCATCGCCTCGGCCGTGCCGGAACTGCTCGGGGGCTCTGCCGATCTGCATCCCTCTAACAAGACCTATCTCAAGGGCTATGACGACATCCAGCGTGGTAACTTCGGCGGGCGGAATCTGCACTTCGGCGTGCGGGAGCACGGCATGGGCGGTATTCTCAATGGCCTGGCGATGCATGGCGGCATCATCCCCTACGGCGGCACCTTTCTCGTCTTCAGCGACTACATGCGTCCCAGCATCCGGTTGGCGGCCATGATGGAAGCCCATGTCATCTACGTCTTCACCCACGACAGCATCGGCGTGGGCGAGGACGGCCCCACTCACCAGCCGGTGGAGCACCTGGCCGCGCTGCGTACCATTCCGGGACTGACCGTCATTCGTCCCGCCGACGCTCGGGAAACAGTGGAGGCCTGGCGCGTGGCGCTGAAGCATGACCACGGGCCGGTGGCGCTGGCCCTCACTCGCCAAGGCCTGCCGGTCCTGGACATCCCAGCCGAAGAGTTGCGCGCGGGGGTCGAGCGGGGCGGTTACGTCCTGGCGGACGACGCCGCGCCGGAGGTGATTCTCATCGGCAGCGGATCGGAGGTGTCGGTGGCCCTGGCGGCTCGCCAGCTACTGGCCGAACGGGGCGTGGCCGCCCGCGTGGTGTCCATGCCCAGTTGGGAGCTGTTCGATGCTCAGCCGCAGGAGTACCGGGAGTCGGTGCTGCCGTCTGGACCGCCGCGGGTGGCGGTCGAGGCGGGGATCTCCCAAGGCTGGCACAAGTACGTGGGCGCCGAAGGGGCTACCGTGACTGTGGATCGCTTCGGCGCGTCCGCGCCCTACAAGGTGCTCATGGAGGAATACGGCCTCACAGCGGAGCGTGTGACTGAGAAGGCGCTGGGGTTGTTGGGGGGGGGCAGTTCGGTAGGTTGGTAGATTGGTAGATTGGGCAGCGGAACCCATGATTTGGATGAAGAAAAGGAGCTGTGGGGGAACATCCCCTCACAGCTTCTTTTGTGCTAGTCGTAAGGTGCAACGCACCTGAACCAAAGTGTGTTGCACCTGGGATAAACGCTATACCGCAGCCTGTTATGCTAACACAGAACGGAACTTGTAGCCGTAGAGAATCTGCCCTGCTTCGCCATCCTCACGAATCTTGCGCGTCACCATCTCCACCGGCATGCCGATGCGAACCTCATCCGCATCCACATCAGTAAGCTGGGCGGTAAGCATCGGCCCTTCCTTTAGTTGTACCAAGGCGACCGTGTAGGGCAAGTATTCTTCAAATCCCTTGGGGGCGCTGTACATCGTCGAATAGGAATACACCTCCCCTCGCCCGCTGAGCGTGTAGGGGAGTTGCGCTGGTCCCGTGCAGTGCGGGCAGACGTCCCGCGGCGGGAAGATCTTGTTGCCGCATTCTGTGCAAACCTCGCCCACCAGGCTGTAGCGCTGCTGGCGGGTACGCCAATTCCGTGCGATCCTCATGTTGTTGACAATCCTCCTCAATTGACAGAGATACCATCATTGCTGGACGCGGCCAGTTGCGAACTAGGCATATTTTACCACAAATCATCTCTCATTCTCTATCAAGACGCCAGTGAGGGCGAGGCTGATAGGTTTTGATAGGTCCTGGTGAACCTCCGCGATGGACACACGTCTCTCAACCGAACTTATTCACCCCGAATGGCTTACCCACCTCGGTCAGGAGACCTTCGGCGAACGAGTGCACCGATTCACCAGTTTCCCGATCCTTATTCACCCCGAATGGCTTACCCACCTCGGCCAGGAGACCTTCGGCGAACGAGTGCACCGATTTACCAGTTTTCCGATCTACCAACAACCAACCCACCATCACTCCGCTGCCAGAACGTGGGTGATCACCGTCGCCCCGCTGCCGCCGATGTTCTGGGCCATGCCCAGGCGCGCATCCTTCACCTGGTTAACCCCCGCCTCCCCCCGCAGTTGCTGCACCACCTCCACCACCTGGTAGACGCCTGTCGCTCCTACAGGGTGGCCTCGGGCCTTGAGTCCGCCCATGGTGCTGAGGGGCAACTCGCCGTCAATGGCAATGCGCTCGCCATCATCTTCGGCCCAGCGCACGCCCTCGCCCCGCCGGGCGAAGCCAGTGGCCTCCAGCGAGAGCGCGGACATGATGCTGAAGGCATCGTGCAGTTCGAACAGATCAATGTCGGCCGGTGTCACGCCCGCCTGCACGTAGGCCTTCTGGCTGGAAAGATAGGCTGCCTCCAGGAACAGCGGGTCGCGGCGGTCGTGGATGGCCAGGCTATCGGTAGCGCTGGTGGAGGCCAGGATGCGCACCGCGGGCCCGCTGCCGCGCCCGTCGCTTGCCAAGTCAGATGGAGCCAGCACCACCACTGCCGCTCCGTCGCAGATGGGCGAGGAGTCCATCAGATTGATGGGGTCGGCGATCATGGCCGCTCTGCGATAGGTTTCAGCGGTGATCGGCCGGCGGAACATGGCGTTGGGGTTGCCAGCACCGTTGCGGTGAGCGTTGACGCTGAAACCGGCGAAGGCCTCGTGGGGCACGTTGTACTCGTACATGTAGCGGCGCATGAGCAAGGCGTTGAGGGCCACGAAGGAGACGCCCTGGCTGACCTCGTACTCCTGGTCGGCGGCCAGGGCCAGCGCTGCCGTAGTGTCTGCGCCGATGGCATCGGTCATCTTCTCCACCCCGCAGACAATGACCATGTCGTACAGGCCGCTAGCGACGGCCATGTGGCCCACGCGCAAGGCCGCGGCACCTGAGGCGCAGGCCGCTTCGATCTTAAAGGCTTCGATACCGCGCAACCCGGCGAAGTCGGCGAAAAGCGCGCCCAGATGCTCCTGCTCGGCCAACTCGCCCGAGAGCATGTTGCCCACGTAGAGCGCGTCGGCTTGCCCGGTGCCCGCGTCCCGCAGCGCGGCCACGATGGCGTCGTGCGCCAGATGACGCAATGATTTCTCCCACAGTTCGCCCACGGGCGTCTGTCCAATGCCTATGATGCTGACGTCGCGCAAGCCTCTAACCTCCGGTGGTAGACGAGGAAACAAGTAAATAAGTAGACAAGTACACAAGGGGAGGGGGAGACGCTCAGGTTCGTAGTAGCGGCTTCAGCCGCATTCCTGGTCAGCCAGAGGCGCTGAAGCGCCCACTACGAACCTCCCAACCCTGCTCAGTGGGCATGTAGCTTGCGGCGGTAGCGCACGTACGTGCCGTAGTCAATCTCCCTGCGCCGCCGGACGTAGTCCCGCGTGCTGGGGGCGCGGCCGCGCCGCTGGCTGATACGCTCGGTGACCTCCAGCGAGAAAGCATCCGATCCAGCACCGGAGCCGAAGGAGACCAGCAGCACGCGGTCGCCCGGCTCCGCTTCGTCGAGCACAGCGCTGAGGCCGATGAGCGACGAGCCAGCGTAGGTGTTGCCGATCACGGACACCAGCAGCCCGGCCTCGATCTGCTCCGGCGTGAAGCCCAACCGTTGCGCCGCTCGCCGTGGGAACTTGCTGTTTGGCTGATGGAAGACGGCGTAGCGGTAGTCGGCTGGTGTGCGGCCCAGCGCCGCCAGCAGCGTCTCGGCTGCGGAGACGATGTGGCGGAAATAGGCTGGCTCGCCAGTGAAGCGGAAGCTGTGGCTGGGGTAGTGCATGTGGGGCCGTCGCCAGAAATCCGGTGTGTCGGTCACGTAGGAATAGGAGCCCTCGAAGACCGCCAGGCTATCCTCGGCGGGGCCGAAGATGTAAGCCGCACCGCCAGCCGCTGCAGTGTATTCCAGCTCGTCGCCCGGACGGCCCTGGGCCGTGTCCATGCCGATGGCCAGCGCATAGCGGGCCATGCCCGAGCCCACCAGACCGATGGCGGCGACCATTGCCTCTGTGCCCGCCTTGCAGGCAAACTCCCAGTCGCCAGCCTGCACGCCCGGCGTCGCCCCGATCGCTTCGGCGACGATGGTGGAGGTGGGCTTGACGGCGTAGGGATGCGATTCGCTGCCCACCCAGACGGCGCGGATCTGTTGCGGGTCAATCTGCGCCCGCGCCAGGGAGTTGCGCGCCGCTTCGATGGACATGGTGGCCGTGTCCTCGTCCAGCCCTGGCACTGCCTTTTCCTTCAGCGGTAGTCCTCCCTTGCCACCCTTCCAGATGCGGTTGATCTCCAAAGCGGGCAACCGGTAGCGGGGCACATAGGCTCCGTAACCGACGATGCCTACGTCGCGATCGGGTTTCAGCAGAATGTTCATCTCATCAGCACGCATGTTGTCAGTCATCAAATCCAACCTCTCGGAAGCTAACGAGCGACGAAGGACGAAGAACAAACGACGAATCGACCCTCCGTCATCCGTCTTTCGGTGCATTCCTGCTCGCATAGGACGGTCTCATGCGTCATGCCTCAGGTGTCAGCTCTCCCAAGATCTCCTCTGCCCGACCCGGCCGAATCTGCCGTTCCGCCACCAACCGAGCGGCGACGCGATCCACCAATTCCCCCGTGGCTCCGGCGGCGATGGCCACCTGCCGAGCGTGCAACCGCATGTGCCCCCGCTGAATGCCCTCAGCGGCCAGGGCGCGGATGGCGGCCAGATTCTGCGCCAGCCCCACAGCAGCTATCACCTGCGCCAACTCGCGGGCCGTCTTCACGCCCAGGATCTTCAGCGCCAACTTCGCCGTAGGATGCGCCCGCGTCGCCCCACCCACGATGCCCACCGCCAGCGGCAACTCGATGGAGCCCACCAGGTTGCCCTCGACGTCTCGTCCCCATTGGGTGAGCGACGTATAGCGGCCCGAGCGAGCGGCGTAGGCGTGAGCGCCCGCTTCCACGGCGCGCCAGTCGTTGCCTGTGGCCAAAACCACAGCGTCTATGCCGTTCATGATGCCCTTGTTGTGCGTGGCGGCGCGATAAGGGTCGGCGGCAGCGAAGGCCCAGGCCTCCACGATCCCCTGCGCCACCTCCTTGCCACTGAAGCCATCTTCAGGGCGAGCCAGCGCCTCAACTGGAATCGCCGTGTGCGCCCTGGCCAGACGGCGGTCGGCCAGGTTGGAAAGGATGCGCAGCCGCACGCGGCCGCCGCTGATCTCCTCGACCAGCGGGGCCAGTGCCTCGCAGGCGGTGTTGACCGTGTTGGCCCCCATGGCGTCGCGGCAGTCGTAGATGAGGTGCAGGATCAGCATGGGGCCGGCGTGAGTGTTATTGAGTATGCGTGCTTCCAGATCGCGAGCGCCGCCGCCCAGCCGGACGATGACCGGATCCTGCTCGTTGGCCAGTACCAGCAGCCGCTCGCGGTTGTCCAGCAACCGCTGACGGGCTGCAGGCAGATCGTCCACGCCCAGCACCTGAATCTGGCCGATCATCTCCGGCTCCGTGCTTTCCGTCCAGAAGCCGTCACCAGCGCGGGCAAGCCTGGCTGCGTAGCTGGCCCCAGCCACCACCGACGGCTCCTCGATGACCATGGGGATGAGATAGCCCCGGCCGTTGATGAGGAAATTGGTGGCGATGCCCAGTGGCAATCCGTGCGTGGCCACCACGTTCTCGATCATCTTGTCGCCCTGGGCCACGCTCAGCCCCTGGCGCAAGGTGGCGACCTCATCTTCGGCCAGGTCGGCCCACTCGGCGACGATGCGCAGGCGCTCCTTAGCGCTGTGCCTGTAGAAACCGCTCAGACGGGAAGAACGATCTGCCATGTCCTCTCCTGAGCCCCCCATGGTTTTGGAGCCTGCGGGGGGCTCACTAATGACACCTCACACGCGAAAGCGCCGCTCACCTGCAGGTGACGGCGCTTTGCCAGGCACATCATATCATATCACGGGTTGGCTGTCAAAACCTACCGAGTTCGTGCCGGGACCTTCAGACCCAGTACGGTTCAGTTGGGAGGGAGTTGAACTCCCGACTTCGGCAGGGCAACTGCCCCAGAACGGCTTATCCTTCTCTCTATCGCCCGCGGCGGAATCCGGTCACCAGGATAGACACGCCAATGGCGATGATGATCAGCGCCCAGGTCACCCCCCAGCCAATGAAGCCGCTCAGGCCGAGGCCGAAGAGGACAGCAGCGAGGATCAGTGTGCCGCGGATGGGCCGGCTATATTCGGGTATCAGCGATCGCACGACAGCTTCCACGCCGACGATCAGGCCCGCACACATGAGGGCTATGTCCCAGCCGTTCCCTCGGAAGATGGGGACACGGAGGTTGTCCAGGATCAGGACGAAGCCCCCGATGATGAGGATAGCCGCCCAGACCATGGCGCTCAGCGGGTCTTGCCGCCACTTCTCGGCCATGTCGCGGGGCTTTTCCTCCTTCTCGTGCTGCTTCTCATCTTCCTTCTCTCCCTTCTCGCTCCCCCACTCTTCTCTTTCCGGAGATGGTTGTTCGGTCATCTTTCATGCCTCCTGAATACTCAATATCCAGTATCCAATACTGATCGCCGCGTCAAGTGCGGCGGATGCGCACGTAACACAGCACGACCTTCCGAGTCTGGAGACGCGGAGGCCTGTCCACTAGCGGATGGTGATGTCCCCCGATCCCATGTCAATTTCGATGGAGACGCGGTCTGCCGCCGTGCTGTAGCCGTCTGTCTCCCAGACGCCGTCGCCCCGTTCCTTGCCCCGCACCAACTTGAAACGCGGCCCGGGACGGAAATCGCCGCTCCCCTTGTCCAGATCAACCCGGGCGGCCATGCCTTCAGACAGCGTGATGTCCAGCTCGCCGGAGCCCAGGTCAAGCGTGCATTCCACCTTCCCCGAGGCGGGCAGCGTCAGCGAGGTTTCCCCTGAGCCCTGGTCGAAGTCGAAGTCTATCACTTGCAGGCCGCTCAGGTCTACGTCGTACGTGCCGGAGCCGGCATCGAGCTTGATCTCGTACAGGACGTCGCGGCTGAGTCCCACGTCCCATCGCTCGCGCTCGCCGGACACCCAGAAGAAGGGGTTGATCCTCCGGACGTCCAGCTCGACGTCCGCTCGGTCGCCTCGCTTGCTCACATCGAAGACCAACTCGCCGTAGTGGCTGACGTCTGCTTCGATCAAGCTGGCGGATTCCTCCAGCTCGTCCAGCGTGAAGTCCGCGCCCCCTACGTCCAGGACGACCTGCGCCTGCGTGATCCCCCCCAGCGGTTGTGAGACCCGCTCAGAGTGCAGTTCCATACTCGTTCGCAGCTCGCTCAGCGCGGGAATCTGCGGGGCGAGCCAGATGAGCGCGATGATTGCCCCTATGACGGAGACGCCCAGCAGCGCGCTGATCACGGCCCCCAGCGTTGAGCGGCTGCCGAACAGGATGTCAATCCCGACCAGGATCAGCAGCACAGGCCAGAAGCGCCACAGGACGGCCCATACGTTCTCCGCCTGCAGGCAGTCGAAGTTGACCAGCAAGAAGATGACGCCAATGCCGATCAACACCAGCGGCCAGAAGAGGCTGGGGCCTCTGTAGCGCCGTGAACGATGCTCGCTCATGTCTGTTTCTCCTTTCCTGCTTCTGTCATGATTGCCGATGATAGCGCGACGATTCGGCGCCATCTCTTATGAAGACACTACGCACAACGCCGTGCGGAGTTTCAACCGCTGAGCGTTTTGCAATGGTTTCCTCAGTCGGGGGGATTCGGCCCAACTTCCTCCAGGTGTGCGGTTTCGCCTTCGACCTCTCAGAGATTATACCACACGCTGCCAAAGTGTCATAATCCATGGCGGCAGTGTCCCATGACATGAAGCGAGATGCCTTTGGTCTGTCAGAGCCTGGATATGTGGCAAGCTCGGCTTTGCTTGATGACAAGTTGACAACCGCCAGCTCTCTGTGGCATAATCTGCGCACGGATCGAATCCTTCTCCGTGTCTCACTACCGGACAATTCCTGAACACGAATGCCACGAATAGACAAATTCCACAAATTGCGCTGAGGTTCAATAGAGAGCATTCGTGAGATTCGCATATTCGTGGTATTTGTGATAGATATCCAGGCGTTCGGCAAAGGGTGTCCGGTACTGAACTCCAAGTGCACAATCGCGTCTGATTTCCAAGGACCCAAAGGAGCGAAGTCAACAGATGTACCAGACCATCAAAGCCATTCTCTTTGACCTGGACGGCACACTGCTGGAGAACCACATGGACACCTTCTTGCCGCACTACTTCCAGCGGTTGTCCGCCCGGGTAGCTCACATCCTGCCGCCCGACGAGTTCATCTCCCACCTCCTGCGGGCCAGCAACGTCATGATGGCCAACGATGGGCGCGCTACCAACGAGGAAGTCTTCGCCGCGGCCTTCTTTCCTCTGGCCGGGCATTCCCGCCAGGAGTGGGAGCCTATCTTCATGGGCTTCTACGCCAAGGATTTCCCCGCACTGCGGCAGTACACCCGCCGCAAGCCCGCGGCCCGCCTCGTCGTGCAGGCAGCCTTTGACCTGGGCTGTGACGTGGTTATCGCCACCAACCCCCTGTTTCCGGCCACCGCCGTCGAGCAGCGGTTGGAGTGGGCCGGTGTGGCGGACTTCCCCTATCGGCGGGTGACCACGTACGAAAACAGCCGCGCCTGCAAGCCCAACCTGCTCTATTTCGAGCAGATCCTGGAGAGCATCGCTCAGCCAGCCGAGGCCTGCCTCGTGGTCGGCGATGAGGATTTGGACATGGTCGCGGCTTGCCTGGGGTGTGCCACCTTCCTCGTCCCCAGCCCGGCCACGGCGCTGGACCCTGCTATGCCGGAGCCGACCTATCGCGGCAGCCTGGCCGACCTGGGAGTGCTGCTTCATCAAATGCAATCAGGTGCTCAGGCCCAGCGTGCCTAGGAACTGCGGGCGCCTGGTACAGGAACCCAAACACACTGTTGACGCTGCCTTCCATTGGATGTATAATGGACTGCAGAAACCTAACCCGGCCAAGCTGGAACCAAACGAAGGAGGCACATGATGGACTTCTCAGAACTGATCAACACGCGCTACAGCGTCCGGGCCTACACACCCGACGCGGTGGAAGAGGACAAGC
Source organism: Anaerolineales bacterium UBA3071 (assembly GCA_002366755.1). Classification (GTDB taxonomy): domain Bacteria; phylum Chloroflexota; class Anaerolineae; order UBA3071; family UBA3071; genus UBA3071. Next base: position 2,281 of record DFBV01000259.1, on the reverse strand, counting down.
TGCAACGACTGCTCGAGGCGGCGCGCCTGGCGCCGACTGCAGACAACCGCCAGCCCTTCCAGCTCATCGTCATCCACACGGCGGGCCGTGAGGAGGAGCTGAGCCGCATCTACAGGAAAGATTGGTTCGTGCAAGCGCCGTTGGTCATCGGCATTTGTGGGATTCCGGCCGCGGCCTGGGTTCGCCGAGACGGCAAGAGTTACATGGACGTGGACGTGGCCATCGTCATGGATCACCTGATCCTGGCTGCCGCTGACCTGGGGCTGGGCACCTGCTGGGTCGGGGACTTTGATCCCTCGGCGGCGCGCAAGATCCTGGCCCTGCCCGACGACGTGGAACCCATCGCCTTCACGCCGCTGGGCTATCCAGCCGATCAACCCAGGCCCAAGAAGCGTAAGACGCTATCGGAACTGGTGCGCTACGAGCGCTGGTGAGGTAGCAAGCAGAGCCGGTGCCTGAAGCCCTGTGTAGCTTGCCCATCACGACCGAGAAGACCGCCGCGGCGCCTGGTACTCTGCCAATGCTGAAGTGATGGGTTCGTAGTGGCGACTTCAGTCGCTTCTTCTGCTTGTGCGGCGACTGAAGTCGCTATACAGGCCCTCAGTTCACGTCTGACAGAGCACTGGGTCACCTTGAGATCGAACTCTTTGGATGGAGGACAGAGACATGGCCAGGCCCAGAGTGTATGTCACTCGTATCATACCCCAGGCAGGACTGGACATGGTGAGCGAACTGTGCGAGGCGGAGGTCTGGCAAGGGGAGACACCTCCGCCTCGCGAGGTGCTCCTGGACAAGGTGAAGGGAGTGCAAGGTCTCCTCTCCTTGCTCACCGACCCCATTGACGCCACGGTCATGGACACTGCCGGGCCGCAACTTCGGGTGATCGCCAACTATGCCGTCGGCTACGACAACGTTGACGTCGCCGCGGCCACGGAACGGGGAATCCTCGTCACCAACACGCCCGGCGTGCTGACCGAGACCACGGCCGATTTCGCTTTCGCTTTGCTTCTGGCCGCGGCGCGCCGGGTGGTGGAGGGGATGGACTACATCCGCGCCGGGAAGTGGCGCAGTTGGGGGCCCGTTCTCCTGCTGGGCCACGACGTTCAGCGCGCCACGCTGGGGATCATCGGCCTGGGCCGCATCGGCAGCGGCATGGCCAAGCGGGCCCAAGGGTTCGACATGCGCGTGCTCA
>DFBV01000259.1:860-993 GCA_002366755.1 Anaerolineales bacterium UBA3071 | reverse complement strand
CGTGCACGTGCCCCTGACGCCAGAGACCCACCACATGCTCGGCGCCGAGCAGTTCAGGAAGATGAAGCCTTCGGCCATTCTGATCAACACGGCTCGCGGCCCCGTTGTGGACCCCGACGCGCTCTACGACGCT
>DFBV01000259.1:0-797 GCA_002366755.1 Anaerolineales bacterium UBA3071 | reverse complement strand
CCGGCTGATCACAAGCTGTTGGCCTTGTCCAACGTCATCATCTGCCCGCACATGGCCAGCGCCAGCGTCGCCACCCGGACGAAGATGGCCACCATGGCTACCGAGAACCTGATCGCCGTGTTGAAGGGAGAGATACCGCCCAACCTGGTGAATCCCGAAGCATTGAACCGCAGGACAGCCCGCAAAGGGCGACTTTGAGCGCGAAGGAGCCCGCGGCGCCCGCCGTTCGACGTGGGACAGACGGGTGAGCTCAACAAGTGGCTGACGCTGGATGCGCTGCGGGTGACCAAGTAGGGGCGGGTTTCAAACCCGCCCCTACGGCTGAGACTTGCGGAGGAGGAAACTCATGCCCTGGAAGGATGTTCTCAACGGTGATCCCATCCCCTGGTTGCTGCAGCCAGACCCAGACAACCGCGGCGTGCGCTACTTTGCGCTGCGTGATCTGTTGGATGTGCCTGAGGATGCCCCTGAGGTTCACCAGGCCCAGGCAGCCATCATGACCAGGGGCCCGGTGCCGGTGATCCTGGACGCCCAACAGTCTGATGGCTTCTGGGTCAAGCCGGGCAGCGGCTACAGCCCCAAGTATCGGGGCACCGTCTGGCAAGTCATCTTCCTGGCTGATCTGGGAGCCGACGCGGCCGACGAGCGGGTGCGACGGGGTTGCGAGTACCTCTTGAGCCACAGCATCGCTGCCAATGGCGGTTTCTCAGCCTTGCAGCGGCCCGTGCCCAGCGGCTGCATACCCTGCTTGAATGGCAACCTGCTGTGCGCTCTGCTGCGGTTGGGCTACGGCGACG
>DFBV01000271.1 GCA_002366755.1 Anaerolineales bacterium UBA3071 | reverse complement strand
TCTCTTTTCGACGAGTGCCCCTTTGTGATCATCGCCGATTCGCTGAGCGTGCGAGAGGCCATCATGCTGGAAAAGTTCTGGGATGTAGGGGCAATCCCTCGCGGTTGCCCAACGGAGGAGCAGTGGCGAGTGAAGCGCGAGGGGTTCGCCGTGGCCCCCTTTCCTCCCATGACCGAAAGCCTGAGCCGCCTGCTTCTCGGGGCGCCCGGCCCGGCCAGTGGGCGGAACAGGCCCCAGTTCGCCTATCGTTACGTGGCCGGTCCTGAGCACATCCCCGCCATGCCGCCTTCGGGCTCGCTTCTGGTCTGGATGCGGCTGCCAGACACGGCGCTAGAGGAGGTCACCGTGGCCCAGACTCACACCGTGGCCGGTGCGTTCCAAAGCATGACCAAGACGCTGGCCGCGGTGTTGGAGGTCTCAGGACGAGACGAAGTCCTGGTCACCAGCGATCACGGCTACCTCTACGCCCGCGAGGCCAACCAATACTGGCCTATGCCCAGGAGGGTTGAAGAGGTTGCCCGTTCCACTTTCCCCAGATCCAGTCGGGTGCGCCCATTGACCGACGAGCGAGTGCGGGGACTGCGCGACCACGAAGCGCCAGCGGTGGAGCAGCGCTTCTTCGCCTTTGGAAAGGTGCACGCCGCCATCCGCGGCCGCTACTGGTGGGGCTCAGCCAGCCCTAACGACCGCTGCACGGCCCACGGCGGGCTATCGTTCGTCGAATGTCTGGTGCCGGTGCTCAGAATATGGCGGAGGTGATCGAAGATGAAAAGAATTGCACCCCACGAACCGAAAGCAGAGTTGCTATCGGCGGAAGATGTGAACGAGGATGTGGCTTCTCTATCAAATGCTTTGGCAGAGGAACGGAGGACAAAACCTATGAGCGTTCAGATGGTGATTGAGCTAAGGGAAAAACGAGGCGTCCAACCGATTCTCCAGGCGATTGAATCGTACAAAGCCCGTCTGCGAGCCGGCATCAGACGTACCCGGCGTCGCCTGACCCAGTTCGAGCAACGCTATGGTGTAAACACTGCCCATTTCTTGCGGGAGATGGCGGCCGAAGACCTGGAGGGGGGCGACCTGGAATATGTGGAGTGGGCCGGCGAAGCCAAACTGCTGGAAGGTCTAGAGGCTGAACTGGGGGAGTTGGAGTATGCCCGCTACCAACTTTCCTGAGTATGCCAGAGAAATCCAGGATGTTCTGGATGCCATCGTTGCTGCGGGCGAAGCAACGCTGGTCAACATCCAGATAGATCGGCGCTCTTCGCTGCGAGGTTTCATCGCCGGTTTACTCCAGTTCAACGACGCCTCGGAGCTGCACTTCCGGGAGTTTGTGGACACCACTCTGCCTGAACCCAGGGTGACGTATGCCTATCACTACCAAGACGCAAACAAGGATCTCATCTTCCGCTACGACAACGCCACCCATCGCCCTCTGCTGCCGCAAGCGGAGCATAAGCACACGCCAACAGGTGTGGAAGTCTCCCCGGCGCCGACGTTGGCCCAGGTTGTGGACGAGATTCTGAGAGGAACACAGCCATGACCTACCACATCGAACACGACTTCCCCATCGAACAACTGAACCCCCTGGCCCGGCGGGAGGCCAACGCCAAACGGGCCATCGCCATGCTGCACAAGTGGTGGGCCCGGCGCGTGGGCTGCGTCTTCCGCACCATGATCCTGGCCAGCCTGATCCCCGAAGAGGAATGGCAACGGTTGGACCAGGAAGTGGAGAGGGCCGATATTGATGCCTGGACCGCCCTCTACTACCGCGAGCACCCCAAGGCCAATCCGCTCATCGAAAAGCACCTCCAAGACAAGGTAGTTCTGGACCCCTTTATGGGCGGGGGGACGACGATCGTGGAGGCGCTGCGGCTGGGTTGCAAGGTCATCGGTGTGGACGTCAACCCGGTGGCCTGGTTCATCGTCAAGAAGTCAATCGAGCCGATGGACCTGGAAGCGCTGGACGCAGCCTTTGAGCGGCTCAAAGAGGAGGTGGCCCCCGATATCCTGAAGTACTACCGCACCAACTGCCCCCAGGGTGACCACAAAGCCGACGTGATGTACGTTTTCTGGGTCAAAAGGGTGCGCTGCACCAACTGCGGGCGCAACACGCGGCTCTTCAGTTCCTTCCGCCTGGCGACGAAGAAGGGAAAAGACACCGTGGTCTGTCCCCATTGCTACAGGGTGGACGTCGTGGAAGCGGGCACGCACTCCGTGGTCTGTCCCGACTGCGGCCGCGAGTTTCATCCACGTGAAGGTTGGGCCGGCCGGGGCAAGTTCACCTGCGAGCACTGCGGCCAGGTGGACAAGACGGTGGAGTGGGTGCGCCGCACCGGACGAGCGCCGGAGCACGAGATGTTCGCTCTGGAGTATTGGTGCCCCCGGCACGGCCGGGGTTACAAAGGCGTAGAGGAATTTGACAAAGAACTCTACCGGAAGGCGTGCCGGGAGTTCGAGAAGGAAAAGGCCAGCCTGCCCCTGCCCGAAGGGGAGATCCCGGCCGAAGGGCGCAGCGACCCCCGGCCCATCAGTTACGGCATGACCCGCTGGACGGACCTCTTCAACCCCCGCCAACTCCTCGGCCTGGGCCGGCTGATGCGGGCCATCAAGCGGATTGAGGACCCAGCCGTGCGGGAGTTGATGGTGGT
>DFBV01000072.1 GCA_002366755.1 Anaerolineales bacterium UBA3071 | reverse complement strand
TGCCAGGCGATGGTGGAGATGCAGAAGCAGGGAGCGGTGGTCTTCGACTACGGCAACAACCTGCGCCAGCAGGCCTTCAACGCCGGCTACAGCGAGGCTAAGGTCGGTGGCGACCCCAACGGCGCGTGGGTCTATCCCGGCTTCGTGCCCGCCTACATCCGCCCCCTCTTCTGCGAGGGCAAGGGGCCCTTCCGCTGGGTGGCGCTGTCGGGCGATCCCCAGGACATCTATGTTACCGACCGCATCATCCTGGAACTGTTCCCTGAGGATGAGCACCTGGCACGCTGGATCCGCTTGGCTGCGGAGAGGATCGCCTGGCAGGGGCTGCCCGCCCGCATCTGCTGGCTGGGCTACGGCGAACGGGCGCGGGCGGGCCTGGCCTTCAACGAGGCGGTGGCCCGCGGCGACGTCAAGGCGCCCATCGTCATCGGCCGCGACCACCTCGATGGCGGCAGCGTGGCCTCGCCCAACCGCGAGACCGAGGCCATGCGTGATGGTTCCGACGCCATCTCCGACTGGCCTCTGCTCAATTTCGCCCTCAACGCCGTGGGCGGGGCGACCTGGGTCAGCTTCCATCACGGCGGCGGGGTGGGCATTGGCTACTCGCAGCACGCCGGGCAGGTCATCGTCGCCGATGGCACGCCCGAGGCGGCGGTGCGGCTGGAACGAGTGCTGACCTACGACCCCGGCATGGCCATCATGCGCCACGCCGACGCCGGGTATCCACAGGCCATCGAGTTCGCCCTCCGGCACGACGTGCGCATTCCGATGTCTGCGTAGAGACTGACTGGGCGGTATCGACATAATCTGCGGTTCGATTCGCTGCTATGACACCATATACCTTTTCACGGTTTGTCTACTTTGACACTAACATAATCAGCCGTCTTGCAAAGAACCGCTCGCTCTGGCCGCAACTCTTGGGATTCTTGGAGAAGAACGACCTAACCCTGGGTCTTGGCACTGCACAAATTGCCGAGCTTGCAGATGCGCGCAGATTGCACCCTTCTCTTGTAGCTCTCTTTCTTAACATCCCAACCGGTATCCTCAAGATTTGGGATACGATTATCGCTGAGGAAGTTGAGGCCCATCCCCAGAGGCGAACCCAACCTCTTCTACTATACCCCCTCAATGCAATACTGCTGGAAGATGATGGCATCCAGAAGCTGTACGCCTATCTCTCCTCAGAGGGGCTCTCGGAAGCCAGGCAGGACCAGTTATTGCATGCACAGCAGATGCCTGCTCGGCATGCCCAGTTGAAGCACAACTTTCCACCCTCGAAATCCGGCAAGTATGTTCGTGGTCAATCCGACAAGTTCGCAGACATCCAGGTTATGCAATGGCTTGTCTATGACCACCGCGACTTCCTCGAGAAAATGCAAGCCGACATCTCCCAATTCCATCCTGAGGTCTTCCTTTCGATTCGCCTCTATGCCTACGTGCTCTTCTATAAGTACTACCTAGGAAAGCGAGAGCCTAAGAAGTTGTCTGATTTTGGCGACCTGGGACACCTCCTTTACATTCCATATTGTGAGCTTGCCGTGATGGAACGCGATCTATGCAACATACTCAAACAGATAAGGCAGAACCATGATGTTCTCAGCAACACTGTTGTTAAGAACATCGATTTCCTATCAGAGTGGGATTGGCCATGACCACACTTCGTCCGCTACAGTTGCAGCAAACACTGCCCAATTACAACCGATGAGGCTATCGCCTGTCACCTTGGCTATCACAGCGCAGGCCCACTGCCGATTGGAACCTATGATAGGATGCAGGACAAGCAGTCTATCTCCGAAGAGCATACGCCAAAACTCTACGCTGAATTGGCGACGTGGTGGCATCTCCTCTCCGCGCCGGCCGACTATGCCGAGGAAGCCGCCTTCTTCCACCAGGTCCTGACAGAGGCCTGCGAGCGGCCACCGCGAACCCTCCTGGAACTGGGCAGCGGGGGCGGCAACAACGCCTCGTATCTGAAGGCCCATTACCGGCTGACCCTGGTGGATCGCTCGGCCGAGATGCTGGCTGTGAGTCGCCAGCTCAACCCGGAGTGTGCGCACGTCCAGGGAGACATGCGCACGGTGCGGCTGGAGCGAGTCTTCGACGCCGTGTTCATCCACGATGCCATCATGTACATGACCACAGAGGACGATCTGAGGAGGGCGATGGAGACGGCCTACGTGCATTGCCGGGCTGGGGGTGCTGCCTTGTTCGTGCCGGACTTTGTGCGGGAGACCTTTCGGCCGGAGACGGATCACGGCGGGCACGATGGTGAGGGGCGGGGCGTTCGCTATCTGGAGTGGACGTATGATCCCGATGAGAACGATACAACCTACGTGATGGATTTCGCCTACCTGCTGCGAGAGGGAGAGCGGGTGTGGGTAGAGCATGATCGGCACATTGGTGGCCTGTTTGGGCGTGATGATTGGCTGCGTCTGGTCGAAGAAGTGGGATTTCAGGCCAAGGTGGTGAGCGATTCCTACGGTCGGGAGATCTTCGTGGGGATCAAGCGGAAGCGTGATGCACACGGTGTGGTGGAAGATGAAGCGAAGCGCCCACTGAATGTCCACACCACCGGCAGGTGAGAGATGGAAGCTGAACCTTTCTACGATCAGTTTGCTCCCCGAGAGTGGGAACGTCTTGAGAGACATCGGACTGAGTTCGCGGTGACGCTGAGAGCACTCGACGAGTTCCTGTCTGCCCCACCGTACGCTGTTCTCAACATCGGGGGCGGGCCTGGTCGTTACTCCATTGAGCTTGCGCGGCAAGGGTACACGGTCACCTTGCTGGACATATCAGGGGAAAGCCTGAGATTGGCTCGGCAGAAGGCGGCGGAAGCTCAGGTATCGCTGGCTGGTTACATTCACGGCAATGCATTGGACCTGAGTGAGTTGGACGAGAGCAGCTTCGATGCGGTCCTGCTGATGGGGCCGCTCTTGAGCAAGTTGATGAGGACTTGTGCGAAATCTGCATCATCTCAGCACGCAAAGCAACCAGTGCCGAAGCGAACCAGTACAGAGAAGGGGACATATCATGAAGGCAGAATACGATTTCTCTAAGGGCACACGCGGCAGATTCTATCATCCCAACGCCGTGTTTAGTTTTCCCGTTTACCTTGAGCCAGATGTGGATGACTTTATGAGCAAACTTGCGGAGGAACAGGGTATCGACATTCAGAAACTAGTCAACGAATGGCTTAGGGTAAACATCAAGTTGCTCCACAGTGTTCAGCAATCCCATTGAGCGGAGTGCTGGGACGATGTCAATGCCCGACAAGACTTCCCTTTTCAGATCCCCAGAAGGCTATACAGCGATGATGACCGCCCATGACAGGGAGATGACCCCATGATCGCACCCTGCGGCCTGGACTGCAGCGTTTGTGACATCCATCTAGCGCCAGGCAATCCCCAGCTCGCCGAAGAACTCGCCGAATGGTTCAGAGCGCATGTTGATCCCCAGGTAGAACCATCCTGGTTTCACTGCGCGGGCTGCCCGGGCGACAGAGAGGATCACTGGTCACCCGATTGCTGGATTCTGGCATGTTGCGTGGACAAGAAGGGGTTTCGCTACTGCAACGAGTGCGAGGATTTCCCGTGTGATCGGCTCGAAGGGTGGTCCACGGAGAGCAAGAAGTACGAAGAGGCCTTCAATCGCCTGAGAGAGAGCACGATGAACAGCAAGCAAGAAGGAGGAGACTGAAATGCTACAAGCACACTGGAGCGGCTACGAGATCGACTCCTCGGAAGCCGCGTATGAGTGGAAGGTGAAAGAGCCGGAGAAGCTAGGCACGCTGGTGCGCAGTCTCCTGAGTTCCGGCTACTTCGTGCGTTCCTACTATCTGCTCAGCGAGCTATCGCTGCAGCGACTGAGGGACTACGCGGCCGCGAACGATCCGGACGAGACCAAACTGCTGGCTGCACTGGACAAGCAGATAGCCAAGTTCAACGACCGCCGTTTCACCACCGTTGGGGTGCGCATCATCGAACAGTTGCTCAACTACGCTGGTGCGCACCGCCAGGAGCTGCTGGCGGCCCAGACCTTTCGCTTCGAACTGACGCAACAGCAGCAGGAGATGCGCGAGGACTACGGGGACGACGAGGAGTTCGAGCCTGGCGGGTTCATTGACGAGGGCATCTACTACTCCTCGCAGGAAATCCCCTGGGACGGGGTGGTACTGGACATGGGCTGCCAGTTGGTGGGGGCGGACAAGCTCGCCCCGACGGAACAGAGAAAAGCCTACAAGGCAGTCCACGCCAGCTACAAGCAGGTGGGCCTGCTGGATGAACTGGGATCGTGGTTCGGCCCCGCCCGTGACGTCGTGCAGGAGGCCATCAACAGACGCCACGACCTGTCGTTGCGCGCGCGGTTGAACCCCGACGCCACCTTCACCACCACCGGCCGCTGGATGGACGACGGGCAGTTCATCTTACCCTACTACGAATACCTGCTCGAGCTGGCTGCCAAGAAGACGGGCATTGACCTCGGGCTCTATGTCCTATAACGCCGGATGACTACCCTTTCTCCCCACACCGTCATCCGTGCCGAGCCGAACGGCGCGCTGATGTTCCAGCAGGAAACGGCGGAGACGGCGCTGCTCGACCTGCAAGGGTTGGAGGCACTCTATTTCCTGCTCAAGGGCGGCGGGCGAGAATACCCGATCTTTTTCGCTCGTTACCTGCGGGGGAAGCAGTTCATCGTCCCCGGCTCGTCTGATTCTGATAATGGCGGCGCGCTGGAGAGGGTGGAAGCGGTGCGCGAGGCCGCTCCACACACGACGGCACCGCTCCGCTCGCTGGCCGCGCCGGAGACCATCCACTTCTCGGTGACCGGGCGCTGCGATCAGGTCTGCGCTGGCTGCTTCTATTCCGCCAGGCCCGGCTCCGACGTGGCTGCCGAGCATGCCCCCTTGTCGCTCTTCGAGAAAGTCATCCACGAAGCGTCGCAGGCCAAGGTCTTTCAAATCGCCCTGGGCGGGGGTGAGCCGCTACTGCATCCGCGCCTGGTGGACATGGCCCGGCTGGCGCGGGCGCAGGGCATCGTCCCCAACCTGACCACCAACGGCAACCGGCTGGATCGGGAGATGGCCGAGGCGCTGAAGGAAGCCGGGCTGGGCCAGGCCCAGATATCCCTCAACGGGGCGACGGAGGCGACCAACGCTACCACGCGGCCGAACTTCGCTGCCGCCATGGGGGCCATCGAAGCCTGCCGCGCTGCCGGCCTGCGCTTCGGCATCAACTTCCTGCTCACCCGCAGCAGCCTGCCCGAACTGCGGCCGGTGATCGAGTTGGGCCGCTGCCTGGGCGCGGCCAGCGTTAATCTTCTCCGCCCCAAGCCGCCCACCACCGAGGGCGATTGGTTGGAGAGGGAATCGCCAGACGCAGTGGACTATCGGGCAGTACGGAGGATTCTACGCCAACTCCAGGTTCCGGGTTCTCAACCCGAGACCCGAAACTCAAAACCCGAAACCAAAATCACTCTCGATGCTTCGCTTTCCTTCTTGCTGACCGGCGAACCCCCCGCGCGTCTTCGCCGTCGCGGCATCGTGGGCTGCTGTGCGGCGCGCAAGTTCGTCACCGTGCTGCAAGACGGCAGCGTGCTTCCCTGCAGCCACGTGCGCTGGTGCGACGTGGGCGACGGCGAGGTGATGCGCGCCTGGCGCACATCGCGGGTATTCGCTCGCTTCCGGGGGCTGGAAGAGGAAATGCGGGGACACTGCGCCAGTTGCAGCTACCTGGAGACCTGCCGGGGCTGCCCGGCGGTGGTCATGGCTTTTGGCGGCGAGTTGGGCGGCAGCGATCCCCACTGCCCTAACAGCTAATGCCATACCCATTCCCCTGGCGCTGCAATTCAGAGAATGGTGAGTGACAAGCGTCATATTGCCCTTGACAAGGCAGGTCATAATAGAAGAACCTTCGTCGCTGGGCGGCAGCAAGGCGCACCGCCCTTCTCGCTTTGCCGCCGAATGAACCAGGCCAACCACATGACGTTTCACGTGAGACACGAGAGCAACGAGCAAGGCCATGTTTCACGTGAAACAACGGCCGGCGCTCATCGAGCACCAGGGACCGAGGAACGGGGGTATTTCGTTGGCTACCCGTGATACCATCTGCGACTACGAGGGGAGCGACTACCGCACCGAGTTCTGGGGCCAGGGACGGGAGTACGAAGACCTGGCCGAGCGTATCGCCCTTCGCAAACTGCTCCCCCCGAGCGGAGAGCGGCTAGTGGAGATCGGCGCTGGCTTCGGGAGGCTGGCCGACCTGTATGGGGGCCTCCGCCAGGTGATTCTGCTCGACCCCGCCCGATCCATGCTGCGAGAGGCACAGGGGCGGCTGGGCCGGGGCGGACGGTTCATCTACGTGCGAGGAGGCGTGCACAACCTCCCCCTGGTCAACTCCGCTTGCGATACCGTGGTCATGGTGCGTGTCATGCATCACCTGCGAGACGTGCCCCAAAGCCTGGGAGAGATCGCCCGCACCCTCACTAGCGGGGGAGCCTTCGTCTGCGAGTACGCCAACAAACGGAACATCAAAGCCATTGGTCGCTATCTCCTACGGCGTCAGGAGTGGAGTCCCTTTGCGCCGGAGCCGGTGGAATTCGCCCCTCTGCACTTCGATTTTCACCCCGACTGGATGGCGGAGCGACTGCGGGAGGCCGGGCTAACCTGCGAGCGAGAATTGGCGGTCTCCACCTTCCGCCTACCTCTGCTCAAACAGATCGTGCCTGCGCGGGTGTTGGCGGCGCTCGACAGCGCGCTGCAATCCGCCGGCGGACGCTGCAAACTCTCACCCAGTCTCTTCCTGCGAGCGCGAGCGCCGTCGAAACCACTCCAGCCTTGGTCTGAAAACCCCTTCCGCTGCCCTGCCTGTCACAGCACAGGGTTGACGGAGGAGGCCAGCGCGATGACTTGCCAGACCTGCGGCCGCCGCTGG
>DFBV01000242.1 GCA_002366755.1 Anaerolineales bacterium UBA3071 | reverse complement strand
ACCCAGGCGGGGTCCGTCCAGTGATCGTGATTGCCCAGCACGGCGAACACGCCCAACACCGCCTGCAGCGCGGCCAGTGGCGCCAGCATCTCCTCACGCTGCCATTCGCTGCCACGGCTGACGAAATCGCCGCTGATGACCACCAGTTGCGGGTTCAGCCGTTGCACCATCTCCACAGCGTGCGCCAACTCCGCTGCTCCCAGATAGGGCCCCAGGTGCAAATCGCTCAGGTGGGCGATGGTGAGTCCGTCCAGCGCCCGTGGCAGCCTTGGCAGTGGTATCGTCACCTCTTCGACGTCGAACCAGCGTGGCTCCAGCAGGCGCGCATAACCGCCACATGCCGCTCCTGCTAGACCCAGGCCTAACCCCGCGGCCAGCGTGCGCCGCAGGAAGGTGCGGCGAGTCAGTTTCTTCTCTTCCATATCTTCCATGTCTTCCAGGGAGGTCTTGTTCTCGAATGGGCCTCAGGGGGTCAGGCCAATGGTCGCCAGGCCGGCTACCTGCAACTGCTCTTCGTTGAAGAAAACCACCCGCAGCGTCACTTTGAGGAAGACCCCGTCCAGCAGTTTGCCCTCCCAGGTGATGGAATCAGCGATCCCTCGATGGGGATAGCCCTCGACGCCGCTCAGCTCCGCACCCTTCTCACTGGAGCCTACGTAGGTGATGGTTGTGCCGGGGATGGTCTCGCCTCGCTTCACGTTGTAGGTCGTGGGCAGCTTGTAGAGCGCTGGCGCCTCCTCGGGGAAGGGCATGGCGACCGGCTGGGTCCCTTCTAGGGCCAGGCGGGCCGTGCCCGCGGCGTGCAGCTTCTGCTCGGTGAACCACACGATGCGCTGGTTGAGGTTCAACGTGACGCCGGGGAGGGGATGCCCGTCCCAATCGAGCGAATCCCCCTTCTTCTTCACTGCTTGCTGCCCCCCGATGAGCACCTCGGCTCCCTGGTCGGTTAGCCCTACGTACTGAATGTCGGTGCCCGGCAGGAAATCCCCTGCGGGAGTGCCCTGCTCCGTCGGCCCGGCGTAGACCAACTGGCCCTCCGGCTGGCGCTGCCAAGGCAAGCAGGAGATTGCGCCTGCTGCCAAGAGAGCCAGCAGGGGCAGCCAAGCGAAGAACGCTCGTCTGTTCATCATCGCCCTCCTATATCACTGCTGGGTGGTACCTTTGAATATTAGACTGCTGAATCGGTGAATTGGTTCCATCCTGACCGGTCTGACAGGTTCTCGCTTCACAGGTGTATGATAGGGCAAGGGGAGGCTTTTGTCAAAACCCGATTCTCATGAGCTTTTGACTCTTGGCGGTCGTTTGTCGCCTTGAGAAGTTGTGTTATAATCCAGGCAGCAGACAGAGGGAGTGCGGGTTGTTTCTGTATCCCTCCGCTGTTTTGGACAAGGAGGCAACGTGAACAACAACAGACATGCACGTATCATGTGGTTCACTACCTTGGCTGTCGCCATTGGATTGGGCTGCCTGCTGCTGGCCGCCTGCGGACAGTCGCTGTCGTCGCCCGTTCCTGCGCCCCCGGCGTCCCCCCCGCCGGAGGAGCTACCCGCCGAGGAGGCGGACGTCGTCGCCGAGCTTTCACCCACCGTCGCTCCCGTCCCCTCTGGTGGTATCACCCTCACCTGGTGGACGCCGGAGTTTTTCTCGCCGTCTGCCGGCGATGCCAGTGGCGAGGTTCTGGCCCAGCAAATCGCGGGCTTCGTGACCATGCAGCCCGATATCGGCGTGCAGCCCATCCTCAAAGCGGCCCACGGCAAGGGGGGGATCCTCGATTTCCTGCGCACTGCCAACGCCGCCGCACCCAGCGTCCTGCCCGATGTGATCACCATTGACACCAGCGACCTGCCGGCGGCCGTGCAGAACGGGTTGATGCAGCCGCTGGACGGCTTGCTGTCCGCTGAGTTGCGTGACGATCTCTTTCCCTTTGCCCTCAATGTCGGCCAGTTCGACAGGCAGTGGTACGCCGTGCAGTTCGAGGCCGATGTGCAGCATCTGGTGTATCGCACCGACAAGGTGCAGGAGCCGCCCTCCACCTGGGACGAGTTGCTGTCGGGCAGGGGGACCTACATCTTCCCTGCTGCGGGGCGTGAGGGGTTGCTCAACGACGCGTCGCTGATCCAGTACCTGGGCGCAGGTGGGAAGCTCGACGAGACGACGCGCCAGCTATCGCTGGCGGAGCAGCCCCTGCGGGAGATGCTGACGTTCTACCAGCAGGGCGCTCAGCGGCGCCGCATCCCTCCCCAGGTGCTGACCTTCGCTAACGTGGAGGCCTGCTGGCCGGCCTATCTCTCGGGTGATGCGGAGATGACCAACGCGCTCGCCAGCCGCTACCTGGCGGAGCGTGACGCGCTGAAGGACAGCGGCTTTGCTGCCTTGCCCACCATGGACGGACAGGCAGTGACCATCAGCCGAGGCTGGGCCCTGGCTATCGTCACAACAGACGCAGTCCATCAGGCGGCAGCCACCCAGTTTGTCGAATGGCTGTTGGCGCCCGAGCACAGTGCAGCATGGACGCAGGCGGCCAGACGGTTGCCCACGCGCCGTTCGGCCCTCGACGCTTGGGGTACCGAGGAAGGGTACGCTGCTTTCTTGGACACGCAGCTTGAAGCGGCGACGTTTCACCCTAGCGGTGCAGGTTACGTGGAGACCGCCCGCTGGCTGCAGCAGGCCGTGCGCGACGTGCTGTCCGGCTCAGCATCGCCTGAGGAAGCTGTGGAGCAGGCGTTGGAAGCGTCTGCGCCGTAGAGGTTGGCGCGGAAGGAGAAGCCTATGGACAAGGAACACTCCTGGCGGCAGCAGGCAGCGGAGATCATGACCGCGGCGCTGAACGCCGTGGATCCCGAGCAGGCCGTTCGACGCCACGTGCGTCGCGATGGAAGGTGGCTGCACGTCGCCGAGCGGCGCTATGACCTGAGTGGCTTTGAGCGGGTCTTCGTCGTCGGCGGCGGAAAGGCGGGCAGCCCTATGGCCATCGCCGTCGCCGAACTGCTGGGCGACCGCCTGACAGCGGGCGTGGTCAACGTGAAACAGGGCCACACCGCTTCCGTTCGGCTGAGCGCTCGCAACGAAGCCCACTGGCAGGTTACCTTTGGCTCGCATCTCTCTCCGTTTGGTTCTTTTCGCCTCTCCCTACCCCCAGCGCTGGATATCGTGGAAGCCGGCCATCCGCTGCCCGATGCGGCGGGGATGGCGGGGGCGCGGCGCATCTTGGGCCTGCTTGGCGGACTGAGCGAGCGAGACCTGGTCATCTGCCTCATCTCCGGCGGTGGCTCAGCGTTGCTGCCGCTGCCGGCTCCTGGCATCACCCTGGATGACCTCCAGGCTCTCACCGACGTGCTGCTGCGCAGCGGAGCGACGATCAACGAGTTCAACAGCGTGCGCAAGCATTGTTCGCAACTCAAGGGAGGACAGCTCGCGCGTCGCGCCGCGCCGGCTACTCTCGTTTGCCTCATCCTCTCCGATGTGGTGGGCAGTCCCCTGGACACCATCGCTTCTGGCCCCACCGTGCCCGATCCCACCACCTTCGCCGACGCCTACGGCGTGCTGGAACGCTACGCCGTCCTGGAGGCTGTGCCGACCAGCGTCGTCGCTTTTCTGCGGCGGGGCATGGCTGGGGATGTCGTCGAGACGCCCAAGCCAGGCGAGGCCTGCTTCCAGCGGGTGCAGAACCTGATCATCGGCGATAATCGCATGGCCGCCCGCGCGGCGTTGGCGCAGGCGCAAGCGCTTGGCTTCCAATCGCAGATTCTCACGACCTACGCCGAGGGAGAGGCGCGAGAGGTGGCCAAAGTATGCGTGGCGCTGGCCAAGGAGATGGTGGACAGTGGCGCGCCGTTGGCACCGCCGGCCTGCTTGATCCTGGGCGGCGAGACGACGGTTACCGTGCGCGGCGAGGGCAAAGGCGGGCGCAACCAGGAACTGGCGCTGGCTGCGGCGATGGCCCTCGACGGCTGGGAACGGGTGATGATCATTAGCCTGGCCACCGATGGCACCGATGGTCCCACCGATGCGGCGGGCGCGGTGGCCACCGGCTCTACCCTCTCCAGAGCGCAGGCGCTGGGACTCGACGCTGCCGCGCATCTGACGAACAACGATTCCTACCCCTTCTTCGCCGCACTAGGCGACCTCATCTTCACTGGCCCCACGAACACCAACGTCAATGACCTGATATTGGTGCTTGCCGTGTGAGTTGAATGTCCCTCTTCCCTGGCTAGGGCATACTCGTTGAACCGATCGGTCTGGGCGATTTTTCAGGCTTCGTCACCGGATGGAGCGGCTTGTCCTGAGCAATGCTGAACTGCACGACGGGGTTGTTGGGCCAGGGCAATGCCGTTCGTTTGGCGTTTAACTTGTCCAGCAACGGCCGAAGTTCATCTTGACCTGGGAAAGGTCAAAGATGACGTACCGGTCGCGCTTGCCGTTTTCTCTAAACGGCTCGCCTGTGCTATAATGATGCTGTCTATCCCCGCCGGGCCTGTGGGGCAGAGCAAGTGCAAGCGATAGCTGATTATTGTAGAAGGGATGTAGTCAGGCGTGAACCTCGATCTTGATGTCAAATCTCTAATCATCTCCCTGGTGGCTTTGCTGATCTCCATCGACGTGCACGAATTCGCCCATGCCTGGGCAGCCTTCCTCTTGGGCGATGACACCGCACAGCGAATGGGCCGCCTGTCTTTGAATCCACTCGCTCACCTGGATCCTATGGGAACGATCATGATCCTCGTGAGCTCGTTGGCCGGCTTCGGTATCGGCTGGGGCAAGCCGGTGCCCTACAATCCTCGCAATCTGCGCCTCGATCCGCGCACGGGCGGCGGCTTGATAGCTGTGGCTGGGCCGGCATCTAACCTTGTCCTGGCCAGTTTGGTCGCATTGCCACTGCGGCTGCTGCCCCTGGGGTCCATTCCTGATTTGCTGTGGGACATTCTCACAACGCTGGCTTGGATCAATATCTCGCTGGCGGTATTCAACCTGTTGCCCATATTCCCGCTGGATGGTCACGGCGTCCTGCTAGGGGCATTGACCGCGGTGCGCACCGACTGGGCGCGGCGCTGGGCCGACTTCTGGGAGCGGTCGCGGGCCATGGGGCCTGGCTTGCTGATGATACTCATCATCGCTGACAATTTCGTGCCCATACTGGGCAGGATCTTGACTCCCCCTGCCTTGACACTGTGCCGGTGGATCTTCGGCAGCGGGCTGTGCTGGTATATCCTGACCTCCTAGACACATGCCTGCTGTCTGGTACCGTGTACGGCAGTTTGGACGGGCGTTGACGGCGCGGGTGAGCCTGGAAGAACGAGCGCTGGTGGCACGTGTCCTGCCAGCGCCGGCCGCAGCGCTCTTCTACCACATGCCGCGACAGGATCAGCGCCACGGCCTGAATGTGCTGTACGGGCTGCAAGCGCGAGGCGAAGATGCGCCAGAGTTGCTGGCGGCGGCCTTGCTGCATGATATCGCCAAGGCCGAGGGGGTCCGCATCTGGCACCGGGTCGTAGTGGTGTTGCTGCAAGCGTTGTGTCCGCGCTGGCTTCACCGCCTGGCCTCGCCCGACCCCAGCACGTGGCGCTATCCCTTTTGGCTGCAACTGCACCATCCGCAGCGCGGGGCCGAACTGGCCGAAGCCGCCGGCTGTGCTGCAGCCACCGTGGAGCTGGTCCGCTATCACCAGGAGGCGGAGGAGGCGAGCTTGCCGCTGCCGCTGAACCGCTGGCTGGCCGCGCTGCAAGCCGCAGACGATGAGTACTGAACACCCATCCGAGAAGTTTGCAGATAGAACAATCGTGGAGTAGACAATGGCAAAGACAAAGACAAAGATAACCATCGTGGGGCTGGGCCTCGTTGGCAACTCAATAGGCCTGGCGCTAGGCAAAGGCACCAGGAACTACGAGCTTGTGGGTCACGATAAGGAGCCGAAGGCGGCCGGCGCAGCCCGCAAGCGTAAGGCGGTGGACAGCACCGACTGGAATCTGATCAACGCTTGCGAAGGGGCCAGCGTCATCATCCTGGCCCTGCCGGTAGCGGCCATCAGGGACACACTGGAAGTCATTGCGCCCCATCTTGAGCCCGGCGCGCTGCTGACGGACACGGCGAGTCTCAAGTCGCCCGTCCTGCGCTGGGCTGAGGAGATCCTGCCCAACAGCGTGAACTTCGTGGGCGGCGATCCGGTGATCAGCGCGGCGGGCGTAGGCTCCGGCGAAGCATCGGCAGATCTCTTGCAGGACACGCTGTACTGCCTCTGCCCCACGGCCACGGCGGCGCCGGATGCGGTGCGCTTGGCTTCAGGCCTGGTGGAGCGGATCGGTGCGCGACCCCACTTCCTGGACGCTGCCGAACATGATGGGCTGATGGCAGCGGTGGATCACCTACCGGCGGTTCTGGCCGCGGTGCTGCTACACAGCACCACTGGCAGCAATTCCTGGCGGGACATGGGCAGGCTGGCCGGCGGTCAGTACGAGAGCGGTACGCAGTTCGCCTCTGAGATGCCAGAGATCTTCCGTGATGCCTGCCTATACAATCGTCAGAACATCGTTCATTGGATTGACACCTTCGTGGAGAACCTGCAGAAGTGGAGAGAGACCATTGTCTCTGGCAACGCTGAGCAGTTGGAAGTTGCCTTCGAAGAGGTGATGAAAGCCCGCTTGCTGTGGCTTCGGCACAGGGCAAGCGGCCTTTGGGACGAGGCGGAGAGACCAGGGACTCCCCGCCCGCCCGGCTTCTTTCATTCTCTCTTCGGTCTCGGTGGCCGCACCGCCTTGTGATTCCAGCAATGGCCTACGTCTACATCGCCGAGTGCGCTGATGGCACGCTGTACAGCGGCTGGACCGTTGATCTCGAACAACGACTGACCGCTCACAATGCCGGACGAGGCGCTCGCTACACTCGTGGCCGCCGCCCTGTGCGCTTGGTCTATTGGGAACACCAGCCGGACCGCGGGAGCGCACAGCGCCGCGAGGCGGCCTTGCACCGCCTCCCGCGTTCGGCCAAGCTGCGGCTCATCGCCGCCCAGAAGAGGGGTGATGGGATCGCAGTTTCGGCTAAACCTTGAAGCTGCTTGTCTCAATGTGAGGGAGTCATACTCCCGAGTAAAGGCTCGGAGTGCAACTCCTCGCCATCGGTTGGAGTGATATGATGCCTAGTTTGTCCGTATGCATGCCCGCCTATAATGAAGAAGAAAATACCGCCGAGATGGTGGCCGACGTCCTGGCTGTCATGCGGCCCCGTTTCGATGATTTTGAGATCGTAGTCGCCAACGATGGCAGCAAAGATCGCACCGGTCAGGTTCTGGAGGAGCTCGCCCAGCAGCATCCGGAACTGAAGCCGGTGCATCACGAGGTAAACCAGGGATATGGCGCAGCGGTCTACACTTCTTTCAGCAATGCTTGCAAGGACCTCATCTTCTTCACCGATTCTGACCGTCAGTTCAGTCTGGATGAGATTGACCGCTTGTTGGCGAAGAAGGATGAGACAGACATGGTCGTCGGCTACCGGGCGCCGCGGCGCGACCCTTTCCTTCGGGTCCTCTTCGGCTGGGGCTGGAGCGCGGTGGTGACCCTCCTGTTCGGCTACACCGCACGCGACATCGACTGTGCCTTCAAGCTGTTTCCTCGTGACCTCTTCGAGAAGGTCGGTCCCACCGTGTGCTCCCGCGGCGCGACCTTCAGCGCCGAGTTTCTGGTGCGCACCAAGCGTTCGGGTCACACAATCTCCGAAGTGCCCGTCAGCCACCTGCCGCGTGTGGCTGGCTCGCAGACGGGTGCCCGTTGGGACGTGATCAGCCGTGCCTTCCGCGAGCTGTGGCAGTTCCGTCGGCAACTCTGGCGGGAATGATGCGCGTCATCACTGGCAGCGCCAAGGGGCGCAAGCTGCTGTCGGTTCCGGGTCAGCATACGCGCCCCATCACCGATCGCGTCAAGACCGCCCTCTTCGATACGCTGGGCCAGCAGGTGGGCGGTTGCCGCTTCCTGGACCTCTTCAGCGGCACCGGCAGCGTGGGCATTGAAGCGCTGAGCCGCGGCGCAGCCGAGGTGCTGTTCGTGGAAATCAACCGCCAGGCGCTGCGCACCATCGGCGAGAACCTGCGCCGCACCGAGCTGGCCGAGCGGGCTCATGTGGTACCGGGCGACGCCTTCACCTTCCTGCGGCGGCCCGAGCTGGGGCCCTTCGACGTGATCTACGTCGCCCCGCCTCAGTATCGCAGGCTGTGGGTGAAGGCGCTGCAAGCCATAGATGCCCGCTCGTCGTTGCTGGCCGAGGGTGGTCAGGTCATCGTTCAGATCCATCCCAAGGAACAGGAGGAGCTGGAGTTGCAGCACCTGGAGCTCGTAGACCAACGTCGCTACGGCAGCACGCTGCTGCTGTTTTGGGAGATGATCAAAGCCTCTTCGGCGGTCTGCATATAGGCCAGTAGATCGCGAAAGCTCACAGTGGATGGCCGCGTCTGCCGCCTTCTGGCCGAACTTAACAGTCCGGCGAGAGCAGATTACGATCCACTGAGACTGAATGTTCACAAATGGGAGAAGATCACCATGCGACGCTGGATCTTGTTTGTTCTCTTGAGTCTGCCACTGGCTGC
The DNA here is from genome assembly GCA_002366755.1 of Anaerolineales bacterium UBA3071. Taxonomy (GTDB): domain Bacteria; phylum Chloroflexota; class Anaerolineae; order UBA3071; family UBA3071; genus UBA3071. The sequence continues at coordinate 17,595 of DFBV01000242.1, read as the reverse complement.
CTGCAGCCCCCTGGGGATAGACCTCGAGCACACTCCCACGCCTGCTCCCGTTACCTTTCGCTCGGACCAGTTCCACCTTCAGGTCACCCTGCCTCCAGGCTGGGCAGCGGCTGAAGGCCCGAAATACCTAGCGCGGCCGTTCTTCGGATTGGTGGCCTTCAACAGTTGGGGGGAGTCCGATTTCTGGGCTCCAGCGGTCAGAAAAGGCACCACAACGACGTACAGCCATGAGAGCACTCTCGGCCAGGTTCCCGAGAAGGAGGCATATGTCGTGCTCATCAATTCTGGCGGTGGAATCCCCCCGCCGCCGGAATCGTACGGTCCTGAGTACAAGCAGGAGGATCTGGGAGGCTTGTGGAAGCAAGAGGACTGTCGAGAGGGTAGGGGCGTCACATGGGTTAACTTCTGCAAATGGGGAGAGCATTTGCGATTGGAGGTATACTGCAGGCCAAATGGCTCCGATGAAACCGCCGCAGCAGTCAACGGTTTACTCGCAAGCTGGCGCTTCGACCAGGTGCCCATAGGCAACGTCGGATGGGCCGCGATGGAGGCCCGTCAACTGCTCCCCGCAGTGACAGAACCCGCCCAATTCCCCCTGCCCGCCGGCCCGCGAGGAGGACCGTTTGAGGCATTGTCGGGAGGCGAAGGTGTCATCCGCATGACGCAGGCGGAAATTCAACAGGAGATCGTCGTCGTCACGTTCATGTACCGCTGGAACGTACCGTCTCTTGGAGCAATGCCCGATGACTGCCCTGCCGACTGTTGCCACTGGTGGAAAGTCGAAGCCCGGCCGGATGGCGAGATCGTTGTAACGGAAGAAGGGGGCGCCGCCTTGCCGGTGGGAGGCACCCGCTGAAGTTTGCTCCATACCGGCAAACAGTGGTATAATGGCTCCACTTTGCAACGGAGGGACATAATTGTGCTTACCTACTTCTACATCATACAGATCGTCGTAGCTGGAACCCTCATCGCCTTGATCCTGCTGCAAGCCCAGGGAGGGGGCTTAGGCGGTATCTTTGGTGGCGGCGAGGGAGGAGTGTACAAGACCCGCCGCGGGGTGGAGAAGACCATGTTCCAGGCCACCATCGCGCTGAGCGCCCTTTTCTTCATTGTGGCGATCGTCACGGTTCTTATTTCCGGCTGAGCAGACGATACCACTGATTCTGTTCTCCACTGCCGTTTTCCTGAGTTTGGACCTTGGGCAAATACATCCGTTGGCAGACGGTTATCGCCCTGTTGGGCCTGGCGTTGTTGGCCGCTCTGCTCGCCTACTACCTGGATTATCCCCCTAACGCGGTCACTGTCCCCGATCAGGGGGGTGTGTACGTGGAAGGGTTGGCTGGCAATCCACAATACGTCAATCCGCTCCTTGGTCACTACAACAGTGTGGATCGGGATCTCTGCGGACTCATCTTCGAGGGGCTGACGGCCTTCGATGAGCAGAGCAACGTCGTCCCCGCGCTGGCGGAACGCTGGGAGATCTCCCCAGATGGCCTCATCTACACCTTTCACCTGCGCCAGGATGTGCAGTGGCACGACGGCATCCCTTTCACCGCCGATGATGTGCTCTACACCGTCAAGGCCATGCAGGATGTCGAGTTTCAAGGCATCCCCGACTTGAGAGAGCTTTGGAGCGGCGTGCAAGTGGAGAGGTTGGATGACCATACGGTCCGTCTTGCTCTCTCCAACCCTTTCACGCCCTTTCTGGACTATACCACCATCGGTTTGCTGCCCGCCCACCTCTGGAAGGAGGTTCCAGCCCGGCTCATGCCTCGCGCCCAGCTCAACGTACGACCGGTGGGCACTGGGCCTTTCCGACTCACGGAACTGGACGCCGTCCACGCTGTCCTTGAGCCCAATCCCTACCATCGAGGGACGACCCCCTATCTCGACGCGGTGGAGTTCCGTTTCTACCCGAACCACCAGAGCATCTACGCGGCCTTCGAGCGCGGTGAGGTGGACGGGATCAGCCGCATATTGCCCGGCGACCTCGGCTGGGCAGCCGTTCGCGAGGATGTGAACATCTTCTCTGCTCCGCTGGCTGGATTTGTGGCCATACTGCTGAACCTGGACAACCCGAACACATTGCTCCTGCAAGAGAAAGAGATGCGCCAGGCGCTGCTGTATGCCCTGGACCGGCAGGCGCTGATTGACCAGGCGACCGGCGGAGAGGGGCTGCTGGCTCACACTCCCATGGTGCCTCGCACCTGGGCTTATCACGAGGAAGTGCGAGGCTACGATCATGACCCCGATCAGGCCAGGGCGCTTCTGGAGGAGGCCGGCTGGCGAGATGCCGATGGAGACGGTGTGCGCGAGAAGGGCGAACAGAGGCTGGAGTTCATTGTGCTCAGCGACGATGACGCTGTGCGCGTGCGGATGTTGGAGATGATCACGGCTAACTGGGCTGAGGTAGGCGTGCGCGCCGTGCCGCAGCCAGTGAACTTCGCCGGCCTGGTGAGCGATTTCCTCTATCCCCGGCACTTCGATGCTGCCCTGGTAAGCTGGGAGCTTTCCGGCGATCCCGATCCCTATCCCCTCTGGCATTCCACACAGATGGAAGGGGGACAGAACTACGCTGGCTGGTCATACCGAAGGGCGGATGAGATTATGGAAGAGGCCAGGATGACTGGCGATCAGGCCCAGCGCATGGCTCTCTACCGGGAATTCCAGGACATCTTCGCCGAGGAACTGCCTGCCTTGCCCCTTTTCCATCCCATTTACAGCTACGGCGTAAGCAAGAAGATCAAGGATGTCACGCTGGGTCGGCTGAACGAGCCAAGCGACCGGTTTCGCACCGTTGCTGACTGGTACATCGTCACGCGGCGCATCGGACTCCGCGAAGTTGTAGAGCGAAACGTTCCCGGGCAGAGGCGAACAAGACAGTGAGGAAGCAAACCGCAGTTTGACAAGAACATCAAGTGATGATAAACTCAAGATAGCAATGCCGAAGTGGCGGAACAGGGAGACGCGCTGCGTTCAGGGCGCAGTGGGCCTAGCGCCCATGTGGGTTCGAATCCCACCTTCGGCACCACGTGACGGGATCCCAGGTCGGTTAGCGAGCTGGGATTTGCTTTCACAGAGGCCAGCAGGGGGGAGATCCCCCAGCACATCAGCGTCTCCTGGAGGGAGTGCGATGACCAAAAAGGGGCCGTGGTATCGATCGCTCTCGACGCCTTCTCAGGTTCTTTTGGTGGTCTTTCTGGCGCTTTGCCTGTATTTTGGCATCGGAGTGTTCAGACAGTTTAATGAGTACATGTCCAGCTTGGCTAGACTGGAACAGACCCAAGCGAGACTGGCGGGGCTGGAGAAGAAAGGCGAGCGGCTTGAGGAGGCCAGACGCGACATAGATAGGGAAAAGGAAAGCCTGGTACGAGACGGTCTCGGTGCGCGTCCGGGTGACACGGTGTTCCAGTTGCCACCCGACCTTTTGACCGAGCAGAAGGCGGAACAGGCAAGCGTGTCCGCCGATACGCCTTTCTGGCAGCAGTGGTGGGACCTCTTCTTCAGCCCAGACTGACTGGAACCACCGACAGAGCTTTGCATCGGGACGCGACTGGCTGGTCCAGCGACGGTAAGCAGACGGGAGATACGACGACAGCCTGTGCACGACCTGTCGTCGCCGTTTGCCGAGTAGGGACAATCTGAGTATAATCCGTGCAATGTTGCGGGGTGGAGCAGTGGCAGCTCGTTGGGCTCAACCGCAGGATTAACAAATGAACACGAAGTTGAGGGGAGATATTGCCGAGCAGTCAGCCATTCTTCAAGCACTGAAGCGCGGTTGGGGAGTTCTCACCCCTGTTGGGGATTGGCTGCCCTATGACTTAGTATTCGACGTAGAGGGCATGCTCATCAAGATCCAGGTCAAACGGGCATGGTTTGACAGGGCGCGTCAAAACTATGTGGTTGACAATCGTCGGACAAAAACGAACCGGCGCTCGATGATTCGAGATGTGTATCAGCCATCAGATTTTGACTTCGCCGTGGTGCATATCCCAGACTTGGACTTGTTCTACGTCTTCCCCGTAGATGTGTTCACCAGCTATGCCAGTGAGATTCATATGGTCGAAGCTGGCAAGCGTCAGCGAAAACCGCGTTCCGCTAACTATCGTGACGCTTGGGAGTTAATCTTGCAATGGGCTGCACACGGGGAAACTCGTGTGTGAAACCTGTCAAAGTCGGGGAAGCCTTAGGCGGTGGTAATCCCGAGCCAAGCTCTGAACGTCGCAGAACGATCAGAGAAGGTGTAGAGACTTGACGGCAGGCACCCTAACGGTTCGGCCGAGGGTGAAGGGAAAGTCCAGACCACAAACTGGTTCAGCCAGGCAGCGAAAGCTGTAGTGGTACGCATAACCCAAAGGTCGCAGGTTCGAGTCCTGCCCCCGCTACCTTACTGGTTGTGTGGTCGCTTGGTCGAATACAGTCACTTGCACGCTCAGGCGCCCAAGCGATTGCTCGACTGGGCGACTATTCGGCTTCTGGGCGGCGTAGCTCAGTTGGTAGAGCACGGAGCTCATAATTCCGGTGTCCCCAGTTCAAGTCTGGGCGCCGCCATGTACCGTTGAAGAGCCCCTCCGACAGGCGGAGGGGCTTTCTTGTTGCCATTTGACGAAGAAGGCAGTTCATGGCATACTTGCTCTGAGCATAGGCGAAGAGGAGAGGGCATGCCTAGGATTCTGACCCAAGTACGCCAGGCAGGCGTGGCCGATGCGCCACGAATGCTGAGACTGCTCGATCGGGCGCTTCGGCAATATACCTCCTTTGGCAATGAGGATCTGGGGTATCTTCTGGCTCAGAACAGAGTGTGGCTGGCCGATGCTGCCGACACCCTTCGGGGGTTTCTCTGCGTCACACCCCGCTTTTCTTCCGTGGCGGACCTGCGAGGCCTGGCGCTGATCAACGGCTGGCGGGTGGATACGGGCGTGCGAACACTGCTGGTTCCAGTCATGCGCGACTTGAAGGAACAGGGCACGGCGGCCTTGGTCTGCCTCGGTGCCGCTCCTTGGCTCGTGCCGACGCTGCAGCGTGCTGGCTTCAACCTTGTGGACAGAATCGTCTACCTGGAACGGCCTACTGCTCCGACACCGCCTCCTCAGAAGCCGCAGGCGGTCCTCCGTCCCATCTGTGGGGGTGATCTGTCCGCTCTGTTAACGTTAGACAGCGCTGCCTTCGATCCCCTCTGGCGTTTCGACCGAGGGCATTTCATGGAACTGCTGGTCACCACAGGCCATTCCACAATCGCTGAGAAGGCGGAGCAGCCGGTGGGCTATGCCGTCAGCGACGTAGTGGGGGAAACCGGATTCATTGTCCGACTGGCCGTGCACCCCGATTTCCAGGGATGGGGAATCGGCAGCCAGCTTCTGGCCGATTCTCTGGACTACTGTCGGGCTGCCGGTGCAGCTACCGTCAGGTTGAACACACAGGAGAGCAACGTCGCCTCTCACCATCTCTATCAACGCTTTGACTTCCAGCGCGCGGGCCGGCGCGTGCCGGTGCTGGTGAGGGAGCTATGATCCAGGCGGTGATCTTCGACTTTGGCGGCGTCTTTACGCACGGCGAGCGCTCCTACACTCGCTTACGGGAGTTCGATGCCCTCCTGGGTTGGCCGTCAGGAACGATGCAGAACCGCCTGTTCGCCGGTGAGGCCTGGGAACTGGCCTCCACGGGAATCATCTCCCCCGAAGAACACTGGGCCCGCGTCGGAGCTGAGCTGGAAAGCCGCCTGCCGCCTGATTTCTTCCGGTTCAAGGGCGATCCGTTCCACCTCGAAGTGATCAACGACGACATAGTCGCCGTAGCGCAGCGCCTACGCAGCCACTACCGTCTTGCGCTCTGCTCCAACGCCTTACCCGGCCTAGCGGATCTTCTGGGGGAGCTGCCGGAAGTCAAGGGACTGTTTGATGTCGTTGTCATCTCGGCGCTGGTGGGGTTGCGCAAGCCCGACCCTCGCATCTTCGAACTGACCACAGAGTGGCTGGGGCTGCCGCTTACGGCTTGCCTGCTCGTGGACGACAAGGAACGCAACGTGCGCGCTGCCGAAGCGCTGGGGATGCCCACAGTACTCTTTCGTTCGGCTGCGCAGCTCGAAGCCACCTTGCGCGCCCGCCTGGAGGCAAGGTCAGAGCCCCTACGCTTCGAGTGAATTCACACAACACCACCAGGAGGATCTTACATGCGCCCTCGCCATCGAAGTCTGCTCTTCACCATCGCTCTGGTCGTCGCCCTTTATCTCGTCTGGCGGAAGGTGCGCTTCGTCTTCATTGTCCCCCTCACGCCCTGGCAGTTTGCCCTGCTGCTGTTGGTGATCGCTGTGATCATCTTCCTGCTGCTGGATCATCTCATCAACCGCACCCGGTAGCGAGGCAGCGGAGGGCGTCTTGTGAGCACCCTGCATCTCACGCCCGAAGAACGGGCCCTGCTCAACGGCGCAGAGGGTACTGGCGTCCAGCAGGCCATGGAGATCGTAGTCACGCTGGGCCGCATCTACGGCGCGACGGAGCTTGTCCCCATCGCCAGTGCGCACATCTCGGGCGTCAGCTACAAGAACCTGGGCGACGCGGGCCTTGAATTTCTCGATCGCTGGGCTGATGAGGGAGCGCGATCACGGGTGCCTGCCTGGCTTAACCCGATGGGCATGGAGGCCGCCCGCTGGCGCGAGATGGGCATTCCCGCCGACTTTGGCGAGCCGCAGCTTGAGGTCATTGAGGCCTTCCAGCGTATGGGCGTGACGCCTGAGCTGACCTGTACGCCGTACTTGCTGCCAGACCACATACCGCAGCGAGGCCAGCATCTGGCCTGGGCCGAATCCTCCGCCGTTGTCTTCGCCAACAGCGTCCTGGGAGCGCGCACGAACCGCGAGGGCGGCCCCAGCGCGCTGGCATCGGCTATCGTTGGGCGCACGGCCCGGTTCGGTTATCACCTGGACGAGGGGCGCAGGGCAACGCACGTGGTGGAGGTGACCTGCCCGCTGCACAGTGTAGCCGACTTTGGTGCCCTGGGCCAGATCGTGGGGCAGCGGGTGGGGGGCTGCGTGCCTTGCTTCGCTGACCTACGACAGTGGCTGCCCTTGCTGCCCCGGGACATCACCTACGGCGGCGAGGCCGTAGATCGCTTGAAGACGCTGGGAGCTTCGCTGGCCGCCTACGGCGCCGTGGCCCTTTTCCACATTGCGGGATACACGCCCGAGGCTGTGGACGCTGGCGAATCGCTGCTCCGCGTCGATGCTCGGCACATCGTCGTGGACAACCTGAAAACAGCCTACGAGGCCATGAACGATGCGGACGTGCTGGATATTGATTTGGTGAGCATCGGCTGCCCGCACGCCAGCCTCGCTGAGATCGTCCAGGTGGCTGACCTCGTGCGCGGACGGCGATTGCAGACACAACTCTGGGTGACCACGGCCCGCCGCACGAGGGAGGCGGCAGTGGCTGAGGGCTGGGTGCAGAGCATCGAGTCGGCGGGCGGTCGCGTGGTGGCCGACACCTGCACCGTCGTCGCTCCCCTGCGCATCCTGGGCATCCGCAGCGTGGCTACCAATGCTGCTAAGACCGCCTGCTACGCGCCGGCGCACTCCGGCGTGCATGTGCGCTTTGGCACGCTGGAGCAATGCCTGGAAGCCGCACTCTCGGGCCGCTGGAGTGCATAGTACGATGCTCCTGTCCCACGCACTACGCTGGCAGCGCAAAGAGGTCGTCGCCCTCGTCGGCGGGGGCGGCAAGACGTCGGTCATGTTCCGGCTGGCGCGGGAGCTGACCGCCCACGGCCTGCGCGTGGTGACCACCACCACGACGCGCATCTTCGTCACCCAGATGGCCGCCGCTTCGCATCATCTCATCGTACAGGACGAAGACGCTCTGCTGGCCCACCTGCCTCAGACACTGCAGCAGCATGGCCATGTGCTGATCGTTGGCGGCATAGATGTGGCACGAAACAAAGCATACGGGGTCGAGCCAACGCTGGTGGAGCGCATCGTCGCGCTACCGTCTGTGGATGCGGTAATCATCGAGGCCGACGGGGCGCGCATGAAGCCCTTCAAGGCGCCCGCGCAGCACGAGCCGGTCATCCCCTCCTGCACCACCCTGGTCGTGCCCATGGCCGGGATCGAGGCCGTCGGCCGGCCACTGGATGCAGCCAGCGTCCACCGCCCGGAACGCATCGCTGCCCTGGCGGGCGGGGCGCTGGGCGATCCCATCACGCCGGAGATGGTGGCGACAGTGCTGGCGCATCCTGAAGGCGGACGGCGGGGCGTGCCGCCCAGTACTCGCGTCGTCCCTCTGCTCAACAAGGTGGAGACGGGAGAGCAGCTTGCCACGGCGCGGCAGGTCGCCCGGCTGCTGCTTCAGGTGGGGGCAGGCCTTGCGCCTGCCCAGAAGGGCGACCGCAAGGGTTCGCCCCTACTTCTTGAGAAGACACCGATAGACAACGTAGTACTCGGCGCAACGGAGGCTGACGATCCAGCGCGGGAAGTGTGGGGACGCACGGCGGCCATCGTCCTGGCTGCAGGAGGGGCGACCCGCTTCGGCCAGCCCAAGCTGCTGCTGCCTTGGAGCGGGACGACGCTGCTGGGCCAGGTGGTGGATCGGGCGCTTGCGGCTGGGAGTATTGATGAGGTGATCGTCGTCGTGGGCTGCGAGGGAGAACGAGTGGCGGCGGCGGTGAGCGATCGGACCGTGCGGGTGGTAGTCAACGAGGCATGGGCGGAGGGGCAGAGCAGCAGCGTGCGGGCGGGACTGGCCGCTTTGCCGACCGGCGTGAGCGCGGCCCTCTTCCTCCTGGGCGATCAGCCAGAAGTGACGCCGGAGGTCATCGAAGCGCTGGTGCAGCGCCACCGGCAGACGCTGGCTCCCATCGTCGTGCCAAGCTATCGCGGACAGCGGGGCAACCCGGTGCTGTTCGACCGCGCGGCCTTCGCTGAGCTGGGCCAGTTGTGCGGCGATGTGGGCGGGCGGGTGCTCATTGAGCGGTTCCAACAGTCGGTGGAGCGAGTGGCCTTCGATGCCCCCCTGCCGTTCGACATTGACACGCCAGAGGATTATCGGCGCTTCGGACCCTAGACGGCGAACGCCGAGGCTCTTGCCTCGGCGTTTTTGATTCGGCTTCGTTCTGGCTCTGTGGCAGCCTCAGCCTCCAGCGGCCAACTCCTGCAGCCACATCGGCACCCACAGCTCTCCAATGTCCAGGAGATTCAGCATGAGCGCACCGATCAGCAGTACAAGGCTGAAACCGATGAGCATGTAGTCCCTGGGTTCGTATTTCAACTTTGTCAGCCAGGTGCGCGGCCCAGTGCCGAAGGCCCGCAGGTCCATGGCGTCAACGACCTCCTCGCCCCCCACCACGGAGCCGATGGTGATGGGGATGAGCAGCGGGGCCATGTTGCGGATCTGGCCGATCAGCCCACCCCCCACCCGCTCTAGCTCGTAGCCGCGGGCTTTCTGCGCATCCATTGTGACCGTGAAATCGCGTCCCAGCGAGGGGATGAAACGGAAGGCCAGGTCAACGGCGAAGGCGAGCTTGTCGGGGAGGCCCAGCCGCCGGAAGGTGATGCCGTACCGGGCGGGGTGGATGGTGTAGGGGAAGACCACCGCCAGGAGAGCGAAGCTGACGATGCGCGTGATCTGGCTGAAAAGGTACATCACCCGCTCGGCGCTGAGGCGGGGGCGGAGGGTGAGGCCGAGGAGGTGGAACGGCGCAGGTTTCCAGAGGAAGTGCGTGTCCGCGTACACCCCGGCCTCACCCCGCCCCGTCAAAGCTGTTGCTAACGACAGGACGGTGGTGATGATGCCGATCACCAGCCAGAAGCGGCGCGTCTCCTGCCAAGTCAGCTTGGCCAGTACGAACTGCACTACCCCCAGCAGCAGGAAGAAGGCGATGAAGCGCAAGTCCCAGAACTGCATGATGGCCAGCATGACGCAGATCAGGAAGATGACGCGCGCCCGCGGGTCCAACTTCTGGATGATCGTATCGCGTTCCTTGTACTTCCAGGTGATCAGCATCGCCAGACTTTCCCTAACCTACCGCCCTGCTCGTCCTCTTGCCTGCTGCCAGGCAGCGTACAGCAGCGGCGTCAGGATGGCTGAGAAGAGGATGTTGGGGCCGGCAGCAGGTATGAACTCGCCGACGAAGGCGGTCGCGAAGCTGTAGCCGTTGATGAAGATGTCGGCGAAGGCGGCGAAGCCATAGCCGACGATCATCCCCAACGTGCCCCAGATGACGATCCGTCGCGTGTCTTCATCCGACAGCCAGGCGGTGATTGCCTGCCGCCGGGTGAACAGGAAGATGACCAGCACGGCCTGGAACAGCGACCACACGATCATCAGCCATGAGCGGTTGATGATGCCCACGACGAGCATGAGCAGCGTGAGTAGCACAGCCACGATGGACCAGTACTGCGGGGCCAAGGCCAGCACCGCCGTGACGACCAGGATCACCAGCATGATCCACCACCAGCCGCTGAACTCCGATGTTGCTTCGCCCGTCCAAGGATGGGCGATGCTGGGGAAGACAATGGGCAGCAGCACGGCGATGATCAGCACGATGGCGGAGATGATGAACAGCGTGCGGGTGTTCACCTTTTGCTTGCGGGTGAAGTACATCGCCGCCAGCCCTGGCACGAGGCCCATCAGGCCATTGGCTATGTCCCAAGCGGGGTAGACTCCCCAGCCGGTGAGGGCATCGCCCAGGATGTTGCCCACCGCGCCGGTGAAGAAGCCCACGGCGGGGCCGAAGGCCATGCCGAAGAAGACGGGAATGGCGACCACCGGCCGCAGGGCCACCAGGCTCACCGAAGGCACAGGGATAGTGTTGAAGGCCAGGCTGAGCAGGCCGTACAGCGCCGCGCCGAGCGCCATCATCACCACTTCTCGCGTCCCGATCTTCCAGTACTCGGGATCGGAGAAGCGGATGTAGATGATGTAGACGATGATGGCGCCGACGATCGTCCACACCAGCCAGCCGCCGAAGAAGCTGCCGGTGTCGCCGGCCAGCGCTCCGCTGGTGACCCCAGCCAGTTCTTCCCCAATGGGTGATTTGTTCTTGAGAGCATTGACGATGCCGCCTCCGTAGAACAGCAGGGCGACGATGACGATGCCGATGATGAGAGGCAAGATCGGCTTGGTGTATTTGTTCTTCATAGCAGATTTCTCCCTTTGCCGTATGTTGAATGATCTATTCGCTCCCGATGATCCGGGCCGCTTGGGCGGGAGCGAACGCCCAGGCGACTGCAAACTGGTTGTGTGATGTGCTATCACCCCCTTTCTGGCACATAGCCAGGTATTGGATATTGGGATTGGGTATCAGGTATCAGTGATCGGCGACCAGGGACACCCTGGACGCTGATACCTGATCACTGATCAACAAGCGACGCCAATGCCTCCGCTCGGTGAAAGCGTCCCGTCTTGGGCAGCAGCTTGAGGTTCAGGTCGAGCAACGACGTGGGCACGATACGACATCGCTCCAGCAGTGCCCGGTCGGCCAACACTTCCTCCGGTGGCCCATCGGCGGCAATCTGTCCTTCGGACATCAAGATCACCCGATTGGCATAGCCGACGGCCAGGTCGAGGTCGTGGGTGATGAACAAGATGGCGGCGAAGAGGTCTTCTCGCTGGGTGCGGAGAGCCAGGATCGAGTTCATGAAGTTGGTGTAGTTGCGGTAGTCCTGGCCCGCCGTGGGCTCATCCATGGCCAGTATCTTGGACTGCATGGCCAGCACGGCGGCGATGGTCGTGCGCTTTTGCTGGCCGAAGCTCAGAGCCAGCGGCGGGTACTCCTCCAGCCCCCGCAGGTTGAGGATGTCTATGGCCTGCCCGACGTTAGCTTGCACGATGGTCTCTTCGAAGTGCATGTTGCGCGGCCCGAAGGCCAGCTCCTCCTGTACCGTGGGGGCGAACAGCATGTGGGTGGGGCTCTGGAACACATAACCCAGGGTGCGGGCCACCTGTGCCGTGCTCACCCGCCGTGTATCCTGCCCTTCCACTCGCACGGTGCCATCCCGTGGCTTGAGCAGGCCAATGGCCTGCTTGATTAGCGTGGTCTTGCCGGCGCCGTTGGGGCCCAGCAAGGCGATGATGTCCCCTTGCCGAATGGTCAACGAGACGTCATGCAGCACCGGCTGTTCCGGCTCGTAGCAGAAGGAGACGTGATCGAATTCCACCAGCGCCGGGCGGCCGTTGGTCGGAGCGGACGGGGGAGGCGGAGGCACCTCTTCTTGTGTTTCCCGCGCTTGGCTCAGCACCATCGGCGCGGGCAGCTTCACCTCCCGATAGTCGGCGATGTCAAGGAAGCCTTCCATGTCGCCGAAGTAGCGTTGCTCCCCTCCACTGAGGAACAGCGCTCTGTCTGGCTTGGCCCTCAGGATATCCTCCACGCGATGCTCGATGAGCAGCACAGTCTTGCCCTCGTCGGCCAGGCGGCGGATGAGGGCAAGCGCTTCTTGTGAGGAAGCTGGGTCCAGCGAGGCCAACGGCTCGTCCAATAGGATGATGTCCGGCTGCATGGCAAGCACGCCGGCAATGGCTACCTTCTGCTTCTCACCGCCGGAGAGGCTGAAGGTCTGCCGATCCCACAGGTGGCTGATGCCCAGGTAGTCCAGCACCCATTCCACCCGCTCGTAGATCTGCTGGTGCGGGAGACCCAGGTTCTCCAGCCCGAAGGCCACCTCGTTGAGCACGTAGCTGCCGACGATCTGCTTCTCCGGGTCTTGCAGCACCGTGCCCACCATTTGCGAGATCTGTGTCAGCGGCAGTGGTGTGGGGTCTTCCTCGAACAGGCGGATGGTGCCCGCAAGTTGACCGCCCGTGTAGCTGCGGGGGATGAGGCCATTGATGCAGCGCATCAACGTCGTCTTTCCGCAGCCGCTGGCCCCGGCGACCAGGACCAACTCACCCCTGTCTGCCTGGAAGGTGATGCCGTGCAGTGCTAGTTCCTTGCGGGTGCGGTATCGAAAACAGAGGTCTGCAATCTGCACAGGCAAATGGCCATTTCTACTCACACTGCACCGTCCATAATACGAAAGCCTTGATGTCCCAACTGGTAGAACACCCTCGGTGAGCAAGGGTTGCGCTTCTGCGGAGGTTCAGCCTCCCAGCGTCTTGCCGTAGGCGAAGAGGTTGCCAGACTGGTAGATGTCGGCCTGCACCTTGGAGAAAGGCTGTGCCTGGTATGCCTTTTCGTCGTTGAGAACAAGCTGTCCCGTCTCAAAATTGACTTGTAGTTCGTCGCCGTTCTCGAACTCGCCCGCTATCTCCGAAAGGTGCGGTAGGGTGAGGATGGGGAAGCCAGAGTTGATGGCATTGCGCTTGTAGATGGCCCCGTAGCTTTCGGCGATGAGCCCGCCCACGCCCAGGGCGCGGAAGCAATCCACCGCCTGCTGGCGGCTGGAGCCAGCGCCGAAGTTAGCTCCGGCTATGACGATGTCGCCAGGCTGGCATTCGCGGGCGAAATCCTCCCAGCCCTGGAGATTGCCCAGCGCGTACTGCCCCATCTCCGCCACCTCGGTGATGTGCAGATGGCGGTTGTGGAAGATCATGTCCGTGTCCACATCGTCGTACATCTTGCCGTCGGGGTCGGTGAGCACCCAAATGCGGCCTCGTATCTTCGTGGGTTTCACTGCTTCCAACTCCTGTCTCACGGAACACGCAGCACGCAACACGGATGGCTGCGTGCTGCGTATTGCGTGTTGCGTGCCGTGCGTCACTCCAGGCGATAGATCTCTCGCCTGTGCCGTACGCGGTGCAGTACCACATCTTTGCCCGCAATGTCGTAGCGAATGCGGTAGGGGCGGGTTTCAAACCCGCCCCTACCCGCCAGCGCCAGCCCCCTGTTTCCTTGTGGCGCACCTGAATACCCGCGTGCGGGTTCTGGGCGATCCGCTCGATGGCCGCCACTACGCGCCGATGCACTTCGTAGTTTCGCTCCAGTTTCCGCAAGTCCTTGAGGAATACGCTGGTGGGGACGATGCGGTAGGGGCGGGTTTCAAACCCGCCCCTACGGCCATCACCCGGCGTCCTGATCTTGTTGAGCCTGTTGGCGTGCCCGCTCCAGCGAGGCATAGATGTCGAGCATGCTGCCCACGTCGCCTAACTCATACTGACGACGTGATTCGCCGATGGAGGCCAGATACTCAGGGTCCCTCAACTCGGCTTCCGTCTCCAAGACGTCCTCGTACTCGTCCAGGCTGATGACCACTGCCTGAGGCACGCCTCGCTTCTGCACGATGAATCGTGTCCCCTTCGTTGCCACCTCACGGATCATCTCCCCGAAGCGGGTCTTGGCTTGCGTGGCCGGAATAAGCCGTGTGGCTGATCGCGTCATGTCCTTGTCTCCACCGATTGATCAACTAATCAATCCAATTCTGCCACGCTGTGCCTGAATCGGCAAATCGGGCATAGCTGTCCAGGAGAAGAGATGGAACACGCAACACGCAGTACGTGTTCGGTATTGCGCAGTGCATGCAGCGTTCACTGGGGCACCGTGATCTCGCCGCGCAGCGCGGCCCACGCCGCCGTCAGCGGACTGGCCAGGTAGGTGTCGCCCGCACCCTGCTTGCCGCGGAAGTTGCGGTTGCTGGTGCTCACCTGCACCTGCCCCTGGCCGGTCATGCCGATCTGCCCGGAAGCACAGCCTCCGCAGCCGGGGTTGCTGATGATGAAGCCAGCCTCGAACAATGCCTGCAACACACCTTCCTGCAGCATGCGCGCGTACACCTTGCGGGTGGCGGGCACGACCGAGGCCATGACCCAGGGAGCGATGCGCTTGCCCTCGACGACCTCAGCCACAGCGGCGAAGTCCTCGAAGCGGCCGTTGGTGCAGGAGCCGAGGAAGACGGAGTCGATGCGCGTGCCGGCCAGTTCCCGCACCGGCTTGACGTTGGCCGGGTTAGGTGGGCAGGCGATGAGTGGCTCCAGATCGGTGATGTCTACCTCCACCACTTCACAGTACTCAGCGTTGGGATCGGCATACACGCCGGGCATCCCTCGCCCCGCCCGCTCGCGGCAGAAGGCCAGTACTTCCTCTGAAGGCGGGATGAAACCGATGATGCCGCCCATCTCCGTGATCTGGCTGGCCAGCGTGATGCGGCCAGACAGGTCGAGATCTTCGATGGCCGAGCCGTAGAACTCCACCGCCCGGCCCAGCGCGCCGCTGGAGCCGAGTTCTCGCAGCACTGCCAGCGTCAGGTCTCGCGCCGTGCAGGGAGGGCGGAGATCACCCTCTATCATCACCTTCATCGTCGGTGGCACCTCGAACCAGGTCTTGCCGGTCTTGAAACCGAAAGCGATGTCCTGGTCGCCCATCCCCTGGCCGAAGGCGCCGATGGCGCCCAGGATGTTGAGATGGGAATCGGTCCCCACGAAGGTGCAGCCTGGGTAGGCCAGCCCTTCCTCGATGGCTACATGCGAACCGATACCGGCGTCCACATCGTAGACCTTGATTCCCTGCTCGCGCGCCCACCGGCGGCAGATGTGCTGGTTGTTGGCGTAGGGGATGGTCTTGGCCGGGACGACGCAGTCGAAGGTGAAGAAGGTTTTGCTGGCGTCGGCTACGGGACTGTTGCTGTAGTGCGTGCGGAAGTTCTGCACCACATTGGCGCCGGCGAAGTCTCGAGCTGTGCGCACATCCAGCTCCATCCAGACGATGCGCCCCGGCGCGACCGTTTCGTCGCTGTGCGTTTGGATGATCTTCTCGATGATGGTCTGTCCGGGCATGTCTATGCCTTTCAGATTTGCAGGATTGCCTTGGCGATGGTCAAGTAGATGAAGAGCCCTGTGGCGTCCACCAAGGTGCTCATCAACGGGCCCGAGATCATCGTGGGATCAATCTTCAGCCGGGCGGCCAGCAGTGGCAGCAACGCACCCACCACGTTGGCCCAAAGGACGATGGCCAGAAGCCCGCTGCTCACAGCCAGGGCCAGCGGGCCCGTCGTGCCATAGGTGAGTGCCCGTATGAAGCCCACGACGGCCATGGCCAGACCCAGCAGAATGCCCGCACGGGACTCGCGCCAGAACACCTTGAGCACATCTCTCCAGTCTACGTCTCCCACTGCCAGGGCACGGATAATGGTCGCTGTGGTCTGGGAGCCGGCGTTGCCGCCGGTGCCAATGAGCAAGGGCACGAAGAAGGCCAGGGTCACCTCCGTGGTCAGCAGGGGCTCGAAGTAGCGCATCACGCTGGCGGTGAGCGTCCCCGTCACGAAGAGCAGCAACAGCCAGCCGATGCGCTTCCAGGTCACCTGCAGCACCGAGGTGTCCAGGTAGCGCCGATCCAGAGGCAACGCACCGCCCAGGCGCTGGATGTCCTCGGTGGCCTCGTCCTCCAGCACATCCACCAGGTCGTCCACGGTGATGACGCCCAGGAGCAAGTGGTTCTCGTCCACCACCGGCAGGCTCATGACGTCGTAGCGGGCCATGAGCCGGGCACACTCCTCCTGATCGGCGCCGGCCAGGATGTGGATGACGTCCGGGTCCATGACCTCGCCCAGCCGGGCTCTGGGCGGGGCCTTGATCAGGTCCAGCAGGCTAGCCACGCCGCGAAGGCGGCCATCTTGATCCACGACGAACAGGTAGTAGGCCGCTTCCTCTTCAGGTGCCCATTGCCGGACGGCGGCCAGGGCCTCGGCGCCGGTCATGTCGCGCCGCAGAGCCAGAAACTCGGTGGTCATCAGGCCGCCGGCGGCCTCGTCGGGGAACACCAGCAGGGCCTGCACCCCGTCGGCGTCGGCCATCTGGGCCAGCGCTTGGCTCACCTGCTCCGGATGCAGGTCGCCCAGCAAGTCGGCTGCCTCGTCGCTGGCCATCTCATCGAGAATAGGAGCCAGCGTGTTGACGTCGAGGCGCTTGGCCAACTCGGCGGCGTCTTCGTCCTCCAGTTCCTCCAGAATGTCGGCGGCGTCTTCGATGTCCAGTCGGGGTAGGAGAATCTCCTGCTGGCCGAGCCGTAGCTCTTCGAAGACGTCGGCCTGATCGGGGGGGCGCAGGGCCTCAATGAGGGCGATGGCTCCCGCCAAGTCGCTGGCCTCCAGGTAGGCGCGCACCTGCGCCAGCGTCTGATCTAGCACTCGCTGCTCCATGGTGGCCTCCTTGATGTGCTCCCATGCTCGGGCTGTGAGGAGGCCAAGGGTCAGCGAATGCTCAGGCGCACCTCACATCCCGGCCATGGGATGGTCTGCGTAGTGTATGCGTTTGAAAGAACTAGGGTCGTCTGCCCGTTTGTCGCTCTCGCCCATCTTGCTCCTGGGGGATGGTCCTGACCTATCCCAGCTTCGCTGCCAATTCCTTCTTCACTTGCAGATCCCGCAGACTCTCGAAGCTCATGAAATCCGCCTTGTTGATCAGCGTGGCCTCTGGGGTGCGCTTGACCTTCTCTCCCTCACCGGCGTGGGCGGCGATCATGTGCATCACGTCCTCCGGCAGACTGAACTCGGCGGCCAGCGCCGCGCCGGAGAAGGGATGGCGGATCAGGCGGCCATAGCGAGTCTGTACCGTCATCCCATCGTCTCGGTTCTCGTACTCCAGTAGCTTGCCGATGTCGTGCAGCAAGCCGCCGGAGATCAGGTAATCGCGGTTGATGGGCACTCGGTCGCCGTAGATCTGGGCGAACACCTCTGCC
>DFBV01000288.1:802-2813 GCA_002366755.1 Anaerolineales bacterium UBA3071 | reverse complement strand
CAGGCTCAAACGATGACGAACGTCCTCATCTACGGATTGCTGGCCGCTCTGATCCTCTTCACACTAGGCTATGACTTCACCCACAATGATCAAAAACTGCCAGCAACGCGTGCATCAGCCATCTTCTGGAACTCACTCACCACCCGTGTGGTGGGGAAGACGCGAGTTCTGGACCTCGCTATGGCAACGCTCGCCGTCGGAACCTGGCTGGTAGGCATGCTGCTTGCGCTGGCAACAGCGAGCAGAGAGCGCGCCGAGGATCATCAGCCCGCTCCCAGCACATGGCTGCTTCCTGCGGGGATTCTCTACTCGGCCACATCGCTGGGCACGTTCCTGGTCTTTGGCTTGCTCCAGGCCGGCCGCCTGCGGCCTGCGCTATCTGTCCCCGACCATCTCGCCAACCACATCACCGGTTTCTACGTCGGCGCTTTTGTGCTGCTGCTGCTGACGGGCACGGCCATTTGGTGGAAGGGGCCGTTGCCATTGCGCCGCTGGAGCAGCAACGGCTGGGCGTCCGCCTTGAGCGGGGCTGTTGCGGCCATAGTGCTGGGTACCGTCATATTCACAGTCAACATCAGCCTGGTCAAAGCCGACATCTACTACAAGATGGGACAGAACTTCGATAACGCCAAGCAGTGGGAGAACAGCATCGCCCTGCACACCAAAGCCCTCGAGGTGGCTAGCGACGAGGACTTCTATCATCTGTTCCGTGGCCGTGCCGAGCTGGAGTTGTCCAAACAGGTAGATGCCCCCGCGCAACGGGAGGCATTGCTGCAGGCCAGTCTCCAGGACCTGACCCGCGCCCGCGAGCTCAACCCTCTCAACACCGACCACACAGCCAATCTGGGACGGCTCTACCGCGGCTGGGGCGAACTGACCAGTGATCCGGAAGAGCGACAAGGCAAGTGGCAGCGCTCGCTGGAGTTCTATGAACAAGCCATTTCCCTCAGCCCGAACTCCGCACATCTGTACAACGAGTACGGTCTGGTCTATCAGGCGTTGGGAGACCATGAGAAAGCAGAGGAGTTGTACGAGAAATCGCTCAGCCTCGACCAGGAATTCGAGCAGACGTATCTGTTCTTGGCGGAACTCTACCGAGTGCAGAAGCGCTGGGGCGAGGCGGCCGAAGCCTACCAGCAGGTGGTGGAACTGAAGCCTCGCTCGGTGCAGGCCTACAGCGGACTGGGCTACGTCTACGCGCAGCAGGGCAAGCTGCCAGAAGCCATCGCTGCCAACCAGAACGTACTGGAGATAACGCCGACCGACCTGGCCAGCACCCGCAACCTCGCCTTGCTCTATCAGCAAATGGGGGAACTGGAGAGGGCGCTGGAGTACGCACGCAAGGCTCGAGATCTCTCACCAGAAAACGAACGCCCCCAGTTGGATGCACTCATCCAGCAGATCGAAGGGCAGATGCAATGACCACCTATTTGCTCATCATCGCCGCGGCGCTGGGATTGGCTGCCGGTGCCACGCCGTTGGCACGGCAACTGGGCCGGCGTCTGGGCATCCTCGATCAACCCAGCGGTCGTAAGGTCCACACCATTCCCACCCCCCGACTGGGGGGCGTGGCCATCTTCGGGGCCTTCATCCTCGCCCTGGTCTTCTTCGGCGACCGGTTCTACGTCAACCAGGTGGTGGGGATATTCCTGGGGGCCACGCTGGTCTCCTTCCTAGGCCTCTGGGACGACCGTCGGTCGTTGCCCGCATGGGCAAAGCTGCTCGGCCAGATCGCCGCCGCTCTGATCCTGCTCCTTTCCGGCGTGCAGATCAGCGTGCTGCGCCAGCCACTGCTGAACGGCGCAGCCACCGTGTTCTGGGTGGTGTTCATCACTAACTCGCTCAATCTGCTGGACAACATGGACGGGCTGGCTGGCGGCGTGGGGGCCATCGCCGCAACCTTCTTCCTGCTGCTGGCGGCCATGAGTGGACAGTATCTGGTAGGCGCACTGGCAGCAGCGCTACTCGGTGCTTGCATCGGCTTCCTGGTCTACAACCTCAATCCGGCCTC
>DFBV01000288.1:0-701 GCA_002366755.1 Anaerolineales bacterium UBA3071 | reverse complement strand
AACCCGCTCACCACTCCCGGCAAGGATCACATCTCGCACCGCTTGGCGGGCCGGACCGGTTCCCAGCGCGAGGCGGTGCTCATCTGCTACCTCATCGCTGGGGCGATGGGGCTGGCCTCGGTTTTCGTCACCCAAGCCACGGTGATCGAGGGATACGTCGTAGGCGGGCTGGCGCTGCTGGCAGGGCTTGTCGGGCTGTGGAAGATGGAGAAGATACTGCACGAGTCAGCGAGTCAGCGAGTCGGCGAGTCAGCGAGGCAATCAGGCAATGAGGCAATGAAACAGCCGTGACGAGAAGGCCACGTGTTTCACAAAGAGCGTCCGATCCCGGAGTGACACCATGGATCTGGAAGGGAAGATCACCTCATACCCGATGCGAGGGAGTAGTCACACAACAACCAAGGAGACACCATGAGCAAAAAGAAACGAGAGAGGATGAAAGCGAAGCAGCGGCGGCATGCGGCATCGCGGCCGCCGACACAGCCGACTGACACCGAAGCAGCAGCCGCGTCGCCCAAGAAGACGACGCAGCGACCAACGAGAAAGGCCCGGAAGCGTCAGCCCAAGCTCTGGCTCGGCCTGACATCCCGGCAGTGGCTGTGGATCGGTGTCGCAGCAGCCGTAGTCGTCCTTGCCGCGTTTCTGATCTGGTGGTGGTTGATCCGGCAGCCGGCAGCAGCTACACCAATCCCAACGGAGGT
>DFBV01000108.1 GCA_002366755.1 Anaerolineales bacterium UBA3071 | reverse complement strand
CAATGATCTACGGCCGCTATGCCCCCAGGATTCATAACTACATCTATCGGCAACTGGGCGGCAAGGGCACACTCTCAGAACAGATGACGGCGGAGGACCTGACGGCCGAGGTCTTCTTGCGAATGCTGAAAGCGATCCGAGAGGATAAATCCTGGAAGACATCTTTCTCGGGCTGGCTCTATCGCATTGCCCACAATCTGGCCGTGGATCATTTCCGACAGCGGTCTCGCACACCACGGGTCTCACTGGAAGATGCCCCTCCCCTTTCCGCCTTCGGTGGTGATCCTGTGCAGATCGCCGAGAACGGGCTGACCCAAGAGCAGCTCTGGCTGGCGATGCAGCGCCTCACCGGTGATCAGGCGAAGGTGATGACCCTGCGTTTCTTGGAGGGGTTGAGCATCTCGGAAGTTGCCAGTATCATGAACAGATCAGAAGGCTCTGTCAAAGGGCTGCAGTATCGCGCCGCCGTCGCCCTTCGGCGTTTGCTTTCAAGCCCGTCGGACAGGGAACTCTGTGATGAAGTGCCCACAAGAGCAGCTAGAGATGAGTACAGCCCCTGGAGGCACCGGACAATGCTGCCGGCCAGGGCCTGAAGAACGATGATTCTGTTCTCCTTCCCCCCTTACTAGGGTCTCGATCGACGAGTCTGCTCCCCCTACTTGATGACCCCTACTTGATGAAATCGAGCTTGACAAATGGGCTTTCTTGTCATATGATTCATTGGGTAGCTAATCAGGCTCGCGCCGGACAGCCATGACTTTGGCGAGCTCAGTCGAGCCGTCCGGCGGCCTGGCGGGCCAGATACCAGCCGAACTAGCCCATCGACCCGCTGCGTGGCGCAGAATGACGCAAGTCAGGAGCGGTGAGCTACTGCATCATAGTGGGGGCAGATCAATGATGAACAGAGCCAGACAGGTATGGAGTAGGACAGAACAGCAGCTCCGGCAGCAATCAGCAGAACTGCGGCAACGGGTCGCCGATTTGGAACAGGTGGAAGCTGAGTCCAGGCGGGCCAGGAAGGCGCTGCAGGAAAGCGAGGATAAGTACCGAACGCTGGTCGAGCGATCACTGCAGGGACTGGTGGTCATCCAGGACTTCCGCATTGTCTTCGCCAACACCGCCTTCGCCGAGATCTCCGGCTACGCTGTTGAGGAACTCTTGTCCCTTTCACCTGAACAGGTGAGGGCGATGATACACCCTGACGATCAGGCCCTGGTCTGGGGACGCTTTCGGGGTCGCTTGGAAGGAGAACCGGTGCCTCCGCGCTACGAGTATCGCGCAGTTCGAAAGGACGGGGCGGTGCGCTGGCTGGAGATGTTTTCCTCGGCCACTGAGTACAACGGGGAAGCTGCAGCGCAGGCAACCTGTGTAGACATCACGGAGCGGAAGCGGACGGAGGAGGCACTGCGGGCGAGCGAGGCACAGTATCGCTCACTGTTTGAAGGCATTCCGGTGGGGCTCTACCGGACAACGCCGGAGGGGCGGATTCTCGACGCCAACCCCGCCTTGATGCAGATGCTAGGCTGCCCAGACAGGGAGTCGTTGCTGGCGCTGAACGTCGCTGACCTGTACGCGGACTCCGAGAATCGTGAACGGGAGCAGGCTCTGCTGGAGCAAGAAGGGATGGTGCGCGGTTTCGAGGTGCAGTTGCGTCGCCAGTGCCAATCAGAAGAACTGATCTGGGTACGTGATACCTGCCGGGCCGTTCAAGATGCCGATGGTCGGGTGCTATGTTATGAGGGGAGCCTTGAGGACATCACCCAACGAAAGCGATCAGAGGCGGAGATTCGACGGCTGTTCGAAGCTGAACAGGAACGACGTCAGCTTGCAGAAACGTTGCGTCGGGTTTCCATGGTTCTCAGCTCGACCCTGCAGCTAGATGAGGTATTGGCGTTGATCCTGGAGCAACTGGGACAGGTGCTCCCTTTTGACAGCGCTTCTGTGCAACGGCTGCGGGACGACCATCTGGAGATCGTGGCGTGTCAGGGATTCCAGGAACCGGACAGGGTGGTGGGCCTGGTTTTCCCACTCAATCCCAGCTTCCCCAACTATCGTGTGGCCACGACCAAGGAGCCACTCGCCTTGGAGGATGTCACTCAGGAATACCCACATTTCAAAGCCGAGTCAGATGCCTACGTGTCAGATCGCACGCGGTCCTGGCTGGGAGTCCCGTTGATGGTGAGGGATGAGTGCATGGGCATGATCGCCATCGATCGGGCCGGGGTGCGCCCTTACAGCGACGGGGAGGTCCAACTGGCGATGACCTTCGCCAGCCAGGCGGCCATGGCCATGTACAACGCCCGCCTGTTCGAAGAGCTGAAAGCGCGGCGGGTGTACCTGGAAGGCGTGCTTGGATCCGTTCCGGATGCTGTCGTTACCCTGGATGCCCGCCATCAGATCGTGGAATGGAACCCTGGAGCGGAGAAGCTGTTCGGATACTCAGCAGAGGAGGTCCTTGGCCAAGACCTTGATGATCTGATCACCAACCCTGATACCCTTGAGGAGGCGGTGGGCCTTGCGCAAGTGGTCTTGAGCGGAGGGGATGTGCATCCTCTGGAGGCCACCCGCTATCGCAAGGATGGT
>DFBV01000275.1 GCA_002366755.1 Anaerolineales bacterium UBA3071 | reverse complement strand
AGTACGAGTTCGCCAGCGCGCAGTTCGGCGACGTTTCCCTTCGCCCCAAGCTGGTGCTGGAACTGATGGGGCCGGCCACGGCGACGCCTACAGGCACGAGGACGGCTACGCCGACCTGGACTCCCTGGCCGACAGGTGCCGCCACGACGAGTACTACTCCGACAACCGCACCAACCAGCACGCTCACACCGACTACCTCTCCTATGGCTACCTTCACGCCCACCCCGACGGACACGGCTACGCCGACCATCACGCCGACGCCAACCATCACACCCACGCCGACGGAGACGCCAACGTCTACCCCCACTCCCACCAACACGCCGACGCCGACGGACACCCCTTCGCCCACGCCCACGGCGACGCCGGCCACGGTGAGCATGCAGAATGTGGCGGGCAGTTACGAAGGAACGTCCGATACCTACATCAGCCGCTGGACGCCGGGGGGCAACTTCGGCGAGGAGCGAGAGTTGGCCGTGCGCGCTCAGGGCGTGATGCGTGGCTTGTTACGTTTCGATCTGAGCAGCCTCCCGCCGGATGCTCTGATGTACGAAGCCCGGCTTCATTTATACATTGGCTCCCGTTCCAACGACAACCACCTGACCATGCGCGTCTACGAACTGCTCCGTCGCTGGGCTGAGGACGAAGCCACCTGGTGGGTCGCCCGGGACGGCGAGAACTGGGAGGAGCCCGGCGGCACCGCTGCGGGAAGCGACCGGACCAGTGTACCGCTGGCTGAACTCGCGGCCAACGGCCAGCAGGAGTGGATCAGCTTCGATCTGACGGCCCTGGCCCAGCAGTGGATTGACGATGCGGGCGGCAATCATGGTATCTTGTTGGAGGGGGGCGAGGATCGCTCGGTGCAGGTGAATTTCGCTTCTTCTGAGAGCGACTTCGAGACGTTGCGGCCCAAACTGGTCGTGACCTACGGGATCCGCCCACCCACACCCACCCCCACATCAACGCACACGCCTACGCCGACCCATACGCCGACGCCGACTCGCACTCCCACGGCTACACCGACGTGGACGAGGCGTCCTACGGCGACGCCCACGCACACCCCGACCGGCACTCCTACATCGACGCCCAGTCGTACTCCAACGACCACGATCAGCCCCACGCCAATGCGGACGCCACGCTCCGTCATCAGCCACCGGCTCCTCTCGCCGCTGACCGTAGACGGCGATCTGGACGATTGGGCTTCCCTGGGGACGATCACGCTGGATGCCACCACGGCTGACTTCGTTCATTGGCGCTATACGCCCTCTCCCGTCGATTCCAGCGCCACGTTGCGCAGCGCCTGGGACGACCAGATGGTCTACTTCGCCATCCACGTGAACGATGACATCCTGTCCGCTGACAGCGACGACATCTGGCGGGACGATAGCGTGGAGTTGGGCCTGGACGGGGCCAACGATGCTCAGGGCTGGGGGCCAGATGATCATCAGCTCACAGTGGCCGTGGATTGCCGTTTCACTGATTATGGCCGAACGCCACCGCCGGGGCTGCAGATGGGATTGCGCTTTGTCACCGGAGGTTTCGACATTGAGGTGGCTGTGCCCTCGGAGCAACTCGGTGAGGCACTGCTGGAGGTTGGGCGGATACTCGGGTTTACTTTGGGGCTGCACGATGACGATGACGGCGGTGACTGGGAAAGCTACCTCATCTGGGAGGGGGACTCTACCAATTATCCCTCCGTGGAGTGGGGGCGACTGGTGTTGGATTCCACTTCCTGGCCCACGCCCACGCCGACGGTCACGCTATCGGTGACGGTGACGCCGACACCCGAGGTGAGGAGCATCGTCCTGCAGCCGGGCCTGGCTGGCTACGACGGTGCGCAGGACACTTACCTGAGCCGTTCGGGCGAAACGCTCAACTTCGGCGGGGCTTCGGTGATCTCGCTAGGAGGCGCGGGAACGATGAAAACGCTGCTGCGTTTCGAGCTTCCGGACCTGCCGGAGCGAGCCGAACTGCAGGCAGCCACGCTGAGCCTGTTCACCGTGCAGCGGACGACGGCTCAGCCGTTGCTCACGCAGGCCTACGGTTTGCAGCGTCCCTGGTCGGAAACCGAGGCCACCTGGCTCTTGGCCGCCGACGGTGAGCCGTGGACGCAGAACGGCTGTGAAGGAGATGGGAGTGACTACGCTAGTGCAGTTGTGGCCGTAGCTGCGCTGAGCGATGACCAGGCATGGTACACCTGGGACGTGACCGAAGCGGTACACACGTGGCTGGATGCGCCGGAGACGAATTGGGGCGTTTTGCTGTGGTCCCAGGGAAGTGAAGAGATGCGCTACAATCTGGCTTCAGCAGAGAATCCCCACCGATCCTTGCGGCCCCGGCTGACCGTGACGTATCTCCTGTTCTCGTCCTCGTAGGGGCGGGTTTCAAACCCGCCCCTACTGTCCCTTGGGCTATAATGGGTGACGCTGACCACCGTTTGCGCTGCACGGCGCTACCAGCGGTGGGTGTCGCCCATTTTCTATTGAGTGAAGGGGGGGAAACATGGCATTCACTTTCGCACAGAAAGTCTTGGCGCGCAAGGCCGATCTGAGTCATGTCGTTCCTGGCCAGATCGTCACCGTGCGTCCCGACAAACTGCTGACCCACGACAACACGGCGGCCATCGCCCGGAAGTTCGCCCGCATTGGTGTGCAACATCTGGCCGATCCGGCGATAAGCGTCGTCGTGCTGGACCACGTGGTGCCAGCGGCCAACGAAACCACCGCTCGAAACCACAAGGAGATACGAGCCTTCGTGCGCCAGCAAGGCATCACCGCCTTCTACGACGTGGGCGAGGGCATCTGCCACCAGGTGCTGCCGGAGAAGGGACACGCCTGGCCCGGTGCGCTCATCGTGGGCAGCGACTCGCACACCACTACCCATGGCGCGTTTGGGGCTTTCTCCGTTGGGATAGGACGCACCGAGGCGGCAGCGGTGATGGCCACAGGCGAAATCTGGCTGCGCGTCCCGCAGAGCTTGCGCATCGTGATCAATGGCTCGCTGCCGCCGAGCCTGTCTGCCAAGGACGTGATCTTGCACATCATCGGCGATCTGGGGGCGGATGGCGCCGACTACCGATCTGTGGAGTTCAGCGGCGAAACGGTGCGCGACATGAGCATCGCCAGCCGCATGGTGCTCTGCAACATGGCTGCTGAGATGGGGGCGAAGAACGGTGTGGTGCTGCCCGACGGTAAGACACGGCGGTGGCTGCAAGACCGTGTCCACCTGCCCTACGTGGAAGTGCATCCAGATGCCGACGGCGCCTATGAGCGCGTCATCCAATACGACGTGACAGCCTTGGCCCCGCAGGTGGCGAGGCCACACCGCGTGGACAACGTGGTAGGCGTGACGGAGGTGGTGGGCACGAGGATCGATCAGGCGCTCATCGGGACCTGCACCAACGGCCGGCTGGAGGATCTGCAAGTGGCGGCCGAGATTCTGCGCGGCCGGCACATCGCGCCTGGAGTGCGGCTGCTGGTCTTGCCCGCCTCGCGGGAAGTACTTCTGGGCGCGCTGCAATCTGGTGTGATCGCTGACCTGGTCTCTGCGGGAGCCACGGTGCTGAATCCGGGCTGCGGGCCATGCCTGGGTGCGCATCAGGGCTGCATGGCCCCTGGCGAGGTGACCATCAGCACTGCCAATCGCAACTTCAAGGGGCGCATGGGCTGCAAGGAGGCGGAGATCTATCTGGCCAGCCCAGCGACGGCGGCTGCTTCGGCGCTGGCCGGTGCCA
This sequence comes from Anaerolineales bacterium UBA3071, assembly GCA_002366755.1. Classification (GTDB taxonomy): domain Bacteria; phylum Chloroflexota; class Anaerolineae; order UBA3071; family UBA3071; genus UBA3071. The sequence continues at coordinate 3,443 of DFBV01000275.1, read as the reverse complement.
TCGCTGATCCGAGGGAGGCGTAGACATGGAGAGAATGAAAAGCAAGCTCGTCGGCTGTGTGTGGAAGTACGGTGATGACGTCAACACAGACGTCATATTCCCCGGCAAGTACACCTACAGCATCTCCGATCCGAAGGAGATGGCGCAGCACGCGCTGGAGGACCTGGACCCTGACTTCGTCAAGAACGTACGACCCGGCGACATCATCGTTGCCGGGCGCAACTTTGGCTGCGGCAGTTCGCGAGAACAGGCAGTCGTCTGCCTGAAGGAAGCTGGCGTGGGGGCCATCGTTGCCAAGTCCTTCGCCCGCATCTACTTCCGCAACTGCATCAACCAGGGGTTGCCCATCGCGCAGTGCGACGCTGCTGACAGTGTGGAGGCGGGCGAGGAACTGACCATTGACTTCGCGGCTGGCGAGGTGACCACGCCGCGGGCTGAGCATCCCTTCCCTCCGCTCTCTCCAGAGGTCATGGACATCCTGGCAGCCGGCGGACTCATTCCATATGTGCAAAAGAAGCTCGAGGGCGACGACAAGCGGGAGCGCGAGGCTGACTCAGCATGACGTAAGAAACCTTAGAGTTTCGCTCTCTTTTTCTGGGCTTCGGTGCTGCTCCCAGTGACAGCCCGTGGGCAGCCGGAGTGGTTATCTAGTGGTTGCGGCCAAACGGACTACAACAACTAGTGTTTGTGCCAAGTCGCACACATGCTCATGGTCGTTCCTTCGACATAAGAACCTCAAGAAACGGGCACTTTGCGCCTCGGTGCATTGTTGCTGATCCGACGTTCTTGAGTATAATGGTTGCAGACCATGAGATTCGGCGTGCGGGGCATTGGCCTGGACTGGGCAAGGGTCGCCAGGTCAACTCTTCCGGTGCTCTGTCTACGGCCACATTGGCCGCAGTGATGGTGGATCGTATGACATGCAGCCTCTGATCCACCGATCGGGTTGCGTATCTCCAAGCTGACAGTGCACCGCCCCATTCCCCCCCCGCCTCACCTTCCTTGGTCGAGACAACACCGTTTGGGGTTTGATCGAAGATCTCTGCTGCGGCAGGCCCGCACAGGTGGCTCTGTCCCTGCTGTGCCGCGGGTGAAAACGCGCCGTATATCGGACTGCGCGAGCAGGTTAGGTGTCTTTCGGAAGCGATATGTCGTCAGCCTCTACGCCAAACCAAGCAACACCGAAAGAAATCTGGCAGAACGCCAAAGCGGACCTGGAACTCCAGTTGGCCCGCGCGACGTACGATACCTGGCTCAGAGGTGCCCATTTCCTGGCCTATGAAGACAGCGAATTCATCATTGGCGTCTCCAGTTCCTTTGCTGCGGATTGGTTGAACAGCAGGCTGCATCCTCTCATCAAGCGTACTTTGTGTTGGCTGAAGGGACATGCCGTTGAGGTGCGTTTCGTGGTTCAGCCCAAGAGGGTGCGAGATGACCTGAGCAGGCCAGCGCCGCTCTTGGAGACTGTCTCCCCCGCGGCTGCCAAAACTGACCACGTGGCTGGCAACGGGCACCAGATGCTTAACGCTCGCTATACTTTCGAGACCTTCGTTGTTGGCAACAGCAACAGGCTGGCCCACGTAGCCGCTCAGACTGTGGCCGAACGGCCTGGTCAGGCATACAATCCCTTCTTCATCTACGCTGGTGTGGGACTGGGCAAGACACATCTGCTGCACAGCATCGGGCACGAAGCGCGGCGGCGGGGCTATGGCGTCCTGTACGTGCCCGCGGAAGGGTTCACCAACGATTTCGTCGAGTCTCTCAAGAATGGCTCCCCCGAGGCGTTTCGGCAGAAATACCGCACCATTGACGTGCTGTTGCTTGATGACGTTCAGTTCATCGCCGGCAAGAACAGCACGCAAGAGGAGCTCTTTCACACGTTTAATGCCCTTCACATGGCCGGCAAGCAAATCGTGCTCTCTGCCGACAGTATGCCCGATCACATTGCCGCTCTGGAGAAGCGGCTGAGTTCCCGTTTCAAGAGCGGGCTCTGTGTGGATCTTGAACCGCCCGGCCTGGAGACCCGCATTGCCATTTTACAGATGAAGATGGAAGCCAAGGGGTGGAGTGCCGTGCCCGACGATGTGCTCGAGTCGATCGCCCAACGGCTGCCGGGCAGCGTGCGCAGACTAGAAGGAGCGCTGAACAAGGTACTGGCTCAGGCGAAGGTGATGGGCGAACCGCTGACTGTGGCTCTGGCCGAGGCGGCGCTGCGTGACTGGATCCCTCCGCAGCCCGCCATGGGTACCGAAGCCATTCTGTCCCTTGTGGCAACGCACTTTGGGGTTACGGTGGAGAGCTTGAAAGGTCGGGAGCGTGGCAAGCACATCATGCTACCCCGGCAGGCGGCCATACTCCTGCTGCACGAGGAAGCAGCGCTCAGCCGCTCCCACATCGGGAGGCTACTCGGCGGGCGGGACCACAGCACGGTGAGCTATGCGTTGAAGCGTATCACCAGGTTGTTGGAAACCGACGCCGGTTTGCGCCGCAGGGTCCAAGCACTGAGGCAGGAATTGCGTGTGCCCGTGGTGATGCCCCGCTGAGCTTTTCGATGGCAGGAGGCTGCGTCTGCAGCAAAAAGATGAAGTCTTGGCCTGGAACAATGAAACAGCCGAACGGTCCGTGTTGACCGTTCGGCTGTCTCATAGTGCTCCAGTGTATCCCAGTCTCCAATCCCTGCGGTGCTGTCAGGCCAATGGCGAATCGCCTGAGGGGCTGCGGCACTTGTCGGTATCGTATTGCTGCTACTTCGTCTTGACCTTGATCGTCCGCGGCCTGATCTCTTCCGCCTTGGGGACGGACAGAGTCAGCAAACCGTCCTTGAAGCTTGCCTCTGCCTTGTCTGCCTGCACGGGGATGTTGAAGGTCAACGTGCGAGAGAAGGGGCCATAGCGCCGCTCTCGCAAGATGTAATCCACGTCCGCCGGCGGTTCGGGAATCTCGCCCTTGATGCTCAGAGCATCACCCTCGATGGTGATCTCCACATCCTCAGGCTTGACACCAGGCAGTGAGGCCATGATCACGATCTCCTCTTCCGTGGAGTAAGCATCCAGCGGCAGGCGAGCAACGCGCTCGCGCTGGCCCTCACTCCAGCCTGGGTGCACCAGGCTCTCTTCGAACAGGCGATCCATCGCCTGGCGCAGGGTCACGAAATCCCTCATCGGCTGCCAGTAAGTTATCTTCCTTGCCATATCACGCTCCTTACTTCTTCATCTTCACCTTGATGCTCTTGGGCTTCACTTCCTCAGATTTGGGGAAGGTGATGGTAAGCACACCGTCCTCGAAGTCGGCCTCCGCCTTGTCGGTCTCCAGTCCACCAGGCAATGCCACCGCCCGGCAGAAGCGGCCATAGCGCCGTTCCTGGCGGATATAGTTGTCCCGCTCCACCTTCTCCTCGAACTTGGTCTCGCCCTTGATGGTCAGCGTATCACCGGTGATGCTGA
>DFBV01000144.1 GCA_002366755.1 Anaerolineales bacterium UBA3071 | reverse complement strand
TCCACCTGCGCCTTGGCCTCCATGATCTCGCCGTCGCTCACCTCGGTGACCAGGCCATTTGTCCAGCGCAGGGAGCGGACGGCGCGCTCGTAACTGACCGGATTGCCGATGCGGATGGCGGTGGCCACCGTACGGGCGGTCACCCGTTCTCGCTGCTGGAAGCCGCCGACGAAGCTGCGGTAGAAGGGATTGGCGCCATGGGCCTGCACCGCTGCCAGCCTCGGCAGTCGGGAGATAAGCCCCAGTTCCTGTAGTTCGTGGAGCGCCTTGCCGAAAGCGGCCGTGTTGCCCAGGTTGCCGGCGGGAAATACGATCCAGTCAGGCACCTCCCAGCTTCGCTGCTGCAGCGTCTCGAAGATGATGGCCTTCTGCCCTTCCACACGGAAGGGGTTGAGCGAGTTCAGCAGGTAGATGCCCAGTTCATCGCAGACTTGGCGCACCAACTGCATGGCCGCGTCGAAATCGCCCTGCACTTGCAGCGTCTGCGCCCCATAGGCCAGCGCCTGCGCCAGTTTGCCATAGGCGATCATCCCTTCGGGGATGAAGACCAGAGCCTGCAGTCCGGCGAGGGCGGCGTAGGTGGCCATGGAGGCCGAGGTATTGCCGGTCGAAGCACAGGCTACGGCCCGCGCCCCCAGCAGCACTGCCTGGGTCACCCCCACAGTCATGCCCCGATCCTTGAACGAGCCGCTGGGGTTTTCCCCCTCGTGCTTGAGCGCCAGATCGTCAATGCCCACCCAGCCGCTCAACCGCTGGCTGCGGTAGAGGGGCGTATTCCCCTCAGGTCGGGAGACGATGGCCGCTTCATCCACCGGCAGGATCAGCTCCCGATAGCGCCAGACGCCGCTACTGTAGGGCAAGGCCCATTCCCCCCGCCGGCTGTCGAAGAGCTCATGGCTCACGCTCTCCCGCAGCGCAGCCAGATCGTGCGTCACGTCCAGCAGGCCGCCGCAATCGCAGACGGTGCGCAGATCGTTCGGCGGATAGTGAGCACTGCAGGCCATGCATTGCAGGCGGTAGTCCATGCTCGTTTCTCCATGACGAAAAGTGGCTGCTCAGGTATTGCGCCCCGGCAGCCCCATTGCTGAACTGTGCTGAACTGTCTTGACGCAAAGTATAACCCAGTACGGATGAAATGTCAAAGGACGGAAATCCGGTTTTACAGTTTCCCCATCTTGTCTCCATAATCTCTCCATGGTGATCTGCTATACTCGATGCAGAAACGTGCCCAAGAGGTGGCACGGAACCAAAACAAAGGAGAAAGCAGAACATGACTAAGAAGATACTCATCGGCGCACTGGCCGTCGTTCTCGTTGGTGCTCTGGCCGTGGCGGCTCTGGATCTGTGGAGCGGCTCAGCCAGCGCCGAGGGTGGTCAGCAGCACGGCCGCTCAGCTCAGCACGAGGGATCCGATAACCATAGCTTGGAAGCTGGCAATGGCCATGGTGGGTCGGGGGAACGGCAAGGTGGACACGACGAGCATGAGGACTGCAGCGAGCACGATGGATCACGCCAGGCAGATGGCAAGAATGGCAGGGATGGCGAGGGTGGTGAGGGTGGCAAGGGCCGCAGCCGGCAAGAGCAGGAGGCCACCGTCAGTGGCACAGCAGGTGAAGCAGGCGGCAAAGGCCGCAGCCGGCAAGAGCAGGAGGCCACCGTCAGTGGCACAGCAGGTGGACCGAGCAGAGGCCAGGGCGACGGCGGCAACACTGCTGGACGACAAGGGCAAGGAGAAGTTTCGCGCAACCAGGAACCTGAAGCCAGCGTTGAGGAATGGCTGACCTACGGGGGCAGTGTGGTCGCTCTGGACGATGAGGGCGTCACCATCGCCACCGGCGACGGCCAGGAACTGGCCATCAAGCTGGGCCCTCCCTGGTACAGAGAGAGCCTGGACTTCTCTGCAGAAGTCGGCGACCAGGTCTCGGTGGTGGGCTTCTACGATGACGACCACTTCGAGACTGGGCAGGTCGCCAACCAGACCAATGGGCAGACGTTGATCCTGCGTGACGAGGATGGGCGTCCCCTCTGGGCAGGACGTGGCCGGCAGGGACAGCGGTAGCGGTTCCTTGGAGCAAAACATGAGCCGGGGAGGCTCTGCAATGGCCTCCCCGGGTCACCAATTGGAGGTGTGTTCATGAAGATCAACAGGTTCGCTTTTCCCGTCATTCTACTAGCGGTTTTCTTCCTGGTCATCGCCGTGGGCATGATCAGCGGCTACTGGCAGACGCAAGGCGGCGGGCGGCGCGGCCACAGCGCAGTGCCGATGGCTCCGTCGCCTATCGTGCTTGTGCAAGATGTGGATGCAAATGAGGTGAAGTTGTGATGACGGTACGTACACAGACACTCGTTGGCAAAAGAAGCAAGAAGCGGATCAAGGTGAAAATGCTGCACGTGCGGTACGCCATTCAGGCGACTTTCGTGGCTTTCGCCTTCTACATCGGCTTGCGGCACTTGATCGTCGGCGGCGGACCCAGCGGTGCGCCGAGCCTGGATGCTTTCTGTCCCTTCGGAGCGGTGGAAACCTTCTGGAGCTGGATTACCACGGGCTCTTTCCTGCGCACGACCAATACCGCCAGCCTGGTCATCATGGTCGCAGTACTGGCCACCGCGCTCTTGATGGGCCGGGCCTTCTGCGGCTGGATGTGTCCGCTGGGTGCAGTGCAGGAGTGGATCGCCCGTCTGGGCAGCCGCTTGAC
>DFBV01000247.1:5258-8825 GCA_002366755.1 Anaerolineales bacterium UBA3071 | reverse complement strand
CTCAGCCATCTCTTCTCTGGCTGACGATACCCGATTATACTCCAACTTCGGCGAAAGCCAAAACACGAAAAGGAAGGGAGTCACCCTTCGCCCCGCGCTTGGGCGATGGCCTGTTGCTCCTCCTCCGTCAGCGGGTAAGACGATTCCCAGGCAGCTAGTGGCTTGGCGTAGACGCGAGTGCTGTCGCGGGTGTGCAGGCTGCTGATGATCACCCCATACCCTTCGGCATCCGCCACCGCCAGGGCGAAGCTGTGGTCGCCGCCCATGTGGCTGAAGGGATTGAAACGCACGACGCCGCAATGCTGCAGGTGTCCCTGTCCAGCGCGCTGCAACTCCCGTGTCAGCAGATCAACCTCGTGTGCCTTCTCCACCGCCTGTTTCACCTGGGCCATGTGATGGTCGAGCATTGTTTCCAGATTGCCCCCTTCACTGCCGCCGAGCAGTGACTGGTAGTGGTTACGCAGGCTGGCGAACTGCCGCTGCTGCCAAATGAGCCATGCCACCGTTCCGGCGAGGACGAAGGCCAGGACAAGCGAGAGAGGGGCATTGTAGATTTCTATCCAGTACCAGAGGTTCTGCCAGAATGAAGTCATGTGCACTCTTCCCTGTCGGCAGCAGATGCCTTCCTGAGCGGCCCTCTCTTCTTCTTGGGCAGCAGATAACTGATGGACGTGCCCTCATGAATATGCCCGATCACTTCCGCCAATAAGGGAGCGATGGAGATCACCTTCAGTTTGGGATGTTGCTTTTCTGGCGGAATGAAGATGGTGTCCGTGACCACCAGTTCTTTGATCAATGGATTGTCCAACCGCTCCAGTGCTTGGGGCAGGAGCACCGGATGGGTGATGGCCAGGTAGATCTCCTCCAGAGCGCCCTCTTCCACCAATGTCTCCAGTTCCGTCAACACGCTGCCGCTGGCGATGATGTCGTCAATGACGATGGGAATCTTGCCTTCAATATCTCCTACGATGTGGGTCGCCTTGACCTCACCCACTTCCTCGCGGCGCTTGTGCATCACGACCAACGGTAGCTGCAACAGCTCGGCGTATTTGCCTGCCATCTTGGCCCGTCCTACGTCCGGGGAAACGATAGCCGCGTTCTCGAAACGCTTGTCCAGGAAATAACCGGCAATGGTGGGCGTGGCCGAAATCGGATCCACGGGGATGTTGAAAAAGCCCTGTGTGGCCGGAGAGTGCGCGTCCACGAAGACGACCCTGCTGGTTCTCAGGGCCTCTAGCATCGTAGCCACCATCTTGGCGCTGATTGCTTCCCGGCCAGCGGCCATACGCTCCTGCCGGCCATAGGGGAAGTAGGGCATCACCGCCGTGATGCTGTGCGCTGAGGCGCGGCGGAGAGCGTCCACGTAGAGCAACAGCTCTATCAGGTGGTCGTTTACCGGCTCGGAACAGGTCTGCAGGATAAAAACATCCTGGTCCCGCACGCACTCGCCGATCTCCACGTGGATCTCACTGTCGGGGAGGTGGGTGGTGGTGCATTTCCCCAGAGGACGGCCCAACTGCTTGGCAATGGCTTCAGCCAGTGGTCGGTTGGCCGTGCCGCTGAAGAGACACAAGGGATGTATTGACATCCTTCCTTACCTCCTGACATCTCAACAGAGCGAATCAGCGAGTCAACGAATCAGCGAGTCGGCAGAGATGCCCATTCGCTGATTCGCTGGTTCTCAATCCCTATCTCAAACGGGCATATACGGTCCCTACCGCCATGGCGACGAAGAGCAGCCCCCAGAGCAGGGTCCAGATATAGGGGAAATGAAAAAGAAGGTAGAGGGGCAGGAAAGTGAGCAGTGCTCCCACCGCGACCAACCCGCCACCTATCCAGTCGAAGCGCCGCGCCCGTTTGCGGCCACTGGCGCGGAAAATCGCTTCCCCCACGACGCCACCGACCACGGGAGCGATGAAGATCGAGAGCCAGGAAAGCTGGCCGACGAAGTACGCGACCACTCCCAGAAGTAGCCCCAGCACCAGGGCTACCATGCTGCCAGCAGCCTTGTGAGTCTTGGTGGCGGTGTAGAATACGGTTTGCTGCCCCCGTATACACTCCTCGCAGCGGTAGCCCACGGGCGTGCGCACGGCGCACTTCATGCAGATTGGCTTGCCGCAGCGATTGCAGCGCAGCAGCGTCTCGACATTGGGATGGTTAGCACAGTAAAGTGTAGCCTCGCTCACCCATTCCTCCTATTGTCTTCATGGCGTATTGCTTATCGCCTATCGCTTGGCCTGCAATTGGCGATGCGCGATAAGCGATTGGCGATGACCTCCCTACATTTCCCAGCGCAGCCGTTCCATCAACGTCTTGTAGAAATAGGCCCGATCCAGCAGGCGCACGAAGTGTGCCAGGTGAGGGCTGGCGGCGATCTTGACCACATCCCCGCTTTGCAGCTCTACCTGGAATTGCCCATCCACGGTGAGAATGGCCTGGTGGTCGGTGAAGATCCGCAGTTCCACGGTGGCCCCCTGTGGCAAGACTACCGCTCGGTCGAGGCTCAGGTGAGGCGCTATGGGGATCACCAGGATGTTTCGCAGCTCAGGTGGCAACACCGGCCCGCCCACGGCCAGCGCGTAGCCTGTGGATCCGGTCGCGGTGGACACGATAACCCCGTCGGCGCTGTAGGTTGTGAGCTGGCTGTCATCCACGCGGGCGGCGATGCGCACGAGGCGTGCCAGTCCTCCCCGGCTGACAACCACTTCATTGAGTGCTTCATGGGCTTGGCTGATGGACACATCGTGTCGCCAGACGGCGGCGTGCAGCATCATGTGCTCTTCCAGCCAGTACTCGCCGGCCAACACGCTCGTCAGTGGCCTTTCCCAGTTGCCTGGCGATATCTCGCCCAGGAAGCTGACGCGCCCCATCTTGACACCCAGGATGGGGACGTCGTGACGGGCCCCCAGGCGTGCCGCCCGCAGGATGCTGCCATCTCCGCCCAGAGTGATGATCAGGTCCAAGGAGTCCATCTGAGCGGCAATAGTGTCCCTATCCCACGATGAACTGACCCACGGTGCTTTGCCACACTGGCGCAGCATCCTCGCCATCTCCTCCGCCAGCTCCAGCGACTCTGGCTTGCGCGGATGATGAAAGATGCCAACGCAGTTGATCTCCCGCTTGCTCAATAGGCCTTTCCCTCTTTCACCAGGCGTTCCAACTCCGCGGCGACATCTTGGTCAATCCGGTGAACCTCACAATCGCTTGCCTGCAAACTTCGCTCGTCCGCCATGCTGACAGCTCGCGGGCTGCCGATGATGGTCACGTGTGCTGCCTGGCGTGCTTCCTCCACGTCGTAGCCCAAGACGGGGGCGAAGCGAGCGGCGTAGCGCATAGCGGCCAGGAAGCTCTCTCGGTCCCCCAGCACCCGTCCGAGCAGCAGGTAGTGATCCATCGTCTTGGGCGGCGGCACCTCCAGGTTCACCTCCACCGTCCCGGCTGCGTCCAATCGTATGCTTTCGCTCACGACGGATGTATCCCGGATGCGCAGCGTATACTCTCCTGGCGGCAGGTTGGCAAAGCGGTAGATGCTGTTGGAAGCTACCGTCGTCTCCTGCCGTCCCTCGG
>DFBV01000247.1:3316-5155 GCA_002366755.1 Anaerolineales bacterium UBA3071 | reverse complement strand
CACCTTGGTGCCTTTCACCAGCAACTCGTACGTGCCGGCGCCCAGCTCACGGAAGCGGAAGGTCTCGTCATCGCCCACCCCCCTCTCGTTGCGATAGCCGCCGGGCCAGATGAGAACGACCGTCTGCCCCGCGCCGCCGTGCAGCGAGCCATTCAGCACGCTCGTCCCGCGATAGGGGTCGTAGCGCCGCACGTCGAAGTCGAAGCTGGCTTCGTTTTTGCCGTCGAGTTCGATCTCCTCTTTGACCTGGCTGGCGATGGCTGACTTACTCTCGTACCATTCTCCCGGTCTGACGTCCTGGCGAATCACTCGCAGCAGCCGTAACCTATAGGTCCCCGCTGGCAGCCCTTCGAAACGATAGCTGCCGTCGTCGGCTGTGCGAACCTCTCTTCTGAAGGCATCCGTCCTGCTGAGTTCCAGTGCGTAGCTGGCCCCGCCCAGCACGCGGCCGTTGATGACGCTGTCCTCTGCAGGTGATGCTGGTGGCTGAATTCGCTCGCGGAACTCCACCCACACCACGCGGCTGCCGTCAATGTCCACCTCTGCCCGCACCTCCAGCCCTTCGGGCTCGATGGTGTAGTGGCCACCGCCCAAGGGGGCGAATTCACAGGCATACGGACCGTACTCCGCTTTGCTCCCTGTCAGTTGCACTATCCCTGACCAGCCCTCAGTCCACAGGTGCACAGGGAGGTCTGCCAACCCATCCACGGAGCAGCGTACTACGCCGAAGCCAGGGCCAGGGCCGCCGTCCCACTCCTCCCAGGTCCAGCCCTCAGCCACCACCAGGTCTAGCACCTGCTCCCCTTGCCCGTCCAGTGCGATGCCGCTTGCGCTGGTCGCAGTCCCTTCCACAGTCAAGGTGTACTCGCCGCGGGGCAACTCCTGGAAGCGATAGGCCTCATCTTCGGCGATGGTGGTCAGGCGATCGACCGTGCCGCTCAGTCGCAGCACGTACCCCACGCCGCCACTCACGCGTCCGCGCAGCACGCTCTCCCGCGGCGGCTCAATGTGCTCTGGGGTCAGTTCCATTTCCACAGTGAGTAGCGCCTGCCCCTCTGTCAGTCTGACTTCCTCGCTCAGTTCGGTGCCGCGCACCATCAGGCGATAGCGGCCGGTGCGCAATCTCTCGAAGCGGAAGCTCTCGTCCGATCCCACGTCGGTGACGCGGGACACGGGGCCGTCGAGCAACAGCGAGCGCCCCGCGCCGTTGTGCACCCGGCCCTCAATGATCCCTTCTTCCCAGATGGGGCCGAAGCCCGGCCGACGCTGCTTGGGCAAGGCCTTGAGTGCATCCACGACCGGCAAGCGGCCACCGGGGCGGGTGGGGCTGTACCAGGCGTGCGATTCCCAGCCATCGAACAGCACCGTACCGCCCAGCAGCCAGAAGGCGGTGCAGAAGTACTGCGGTGGTGCGGGGTCGAAGCGCTCGCTGGTGCCCATCATGATGCGGCACATCTCCAGCACCTTGTCGCGATGGCGCTCCGGCGTAGTGGCGGGATAGCGGGGATCGTCGTCTTCGTCAACGATAGGGCCGTTCTCGGTGGAGAGGATGGGCAGCGGACGGCCCAGGTGTTGCTGCGCCAAGTCGTCCAGTCGGGTGTAGGCCAGCCAGCAGGAGGGATCGTCGTGGATGGTGTGGCCTGGGTTCACCCCCAGAGTGCGCTGCTCGTTGATCCACTCCAGGGAACGGTGTCCCCAGTTGCGGCCATCCCAGGCCCCCTGGCGATTCAGTTCCTCGTACTCCTCGCGAGTGAGTTGTTGCCCCCGCTGGTTCACACCGTCGTGGGGATAGTCCAGAGGGTGATTGATGTCGTAGTTGTGCACTGCGATCCAGACCGG
>DFBV01000247.1:0-3208 GCA_002366755.1 Anaerolineales bacterium UBA3071 | reverse complement strand
AAGTAGCGCACACCAATGGACACGTAGCGTTCCAGGTACTCGATCTCGCGCGGGCCCAGGGTGCCCTTGCCCGGCGAGGGGTCGGTGGAGTTGGGCTGGTAGCGGTAGAACCGCACGATGGGCATGATGTCGTTTTGCAGCAGCAATTCGGCAAACTCCACGCCGCCGTCGTGCAGGATCTTCACCCACTTGACGCCCAGGGCGAGAAGTTCGGGCAGCCAGTAGCTGCGTAGTTCTCCCATGCCCACGGCGCCCGCGTGGCCCGCGCTCCAGTGCACACCGATGCCCGTATCGTTTGGTGGTCGGGGATAGTCACGCAGCTCCACCTTCATTCCTCCTTCCGCTACAGACGCCGTTTCAGCCAGTCTTCAATCTCTGCCAGCGATACCCGCTGTTGTTCTCCGGCTGCCATGTCCCGCACTGTCACTTCGCCAGCGGCCAGTTCGTCCTCCCCCAGGATGAGCGTAAAACGCACGTTGGCGCGGTTCGCTTGTTTCATCTGCGATCTCAGGCTGCGCTGGCCGAAGGCAAGCAGCGCGCCGATGCCCGCCGTCCTCAGTTCGCTGGTCAGCGTCACCGCCCGCGTCTTGGCCTCGGTGCCCCGATGGGCGACCAGCAGTTGCGGCGCTACCAGTTCGGGAACGGCTGTTCCTTGAGCCTTCATAGCCAAGATGATGCGCTCCAGCCCGGCGGCGAAGCCGACGCCCGGCGTCGGCGGCCCGCCCAATTCCTCGATCAGGCCGTCGTACCGGCCGCCGCCGCAGACGGCATTCTGCGCCCCCAGCCCCTCCTCGGCCCAGACTTCGAACACCGTCTTTGTGTAGTAGTCCAGCCCGCGCACCAACCGGTGATTGAGGGTGTAGGACCGCCCCAGCAGGTCCAGGTAGCCCAGCAACGTCTCGAAATGCTTGGCGCATTCACCGCAGAGGTGCTCCCGCATACGCGGCGCACCCTCAATGATCGGCTGGCAAGTCTCGACTTTGCAATCGAGGACTCGCAGTGGGTTGCGCTGCAACCGCCGCTTGCACTCCTTGCAGATCTCGTCCCGGTGTTGTTCGTAGTAAGCCACCAGATGCTTGATGTAGACGGGCCTGCAGGCGGGGCAGCCGGTGGAGTTGAGCTGGAAGGAAAGTCCCTTTGATCCCAGCGCCTCGTACAGGTCCCAGGCAACGGACATGATCTCCAGATCCACAGCAGGGTCCTGCTCGCCGATGGCCTCCACGTTGACCTGGTGGAACTGGCGGTAACGTCCGGCCTGGGGAGCTTCGTAGCGGAAGGCAGGGCCGACGGAGTAGAGCTTCACCGGTCGCGGCCAGGTGTGCATGTTGTGTTCGATGTAGCCTCGCATGACGCCAGCGGTGAACTCCGGTCGCAGGGTCAGCTCCCGCCCGCCGCGGTCGGTGAAGGAGTACATTTCCTTCTCCACAATGTCGGTGGCCTCGCCGACGCCGCGCACGAAGAGGGAGGTCTCCTCAAAAAGGGGCGGTTCAAGGCGGTGGTAACCATAACGGGCGCATAATTCGTGGATGGTGGTCTCCAGATGCCGCCAATAGGGGGCATCCTGGGGCAAGATGTCCTGCGTGCCACGGACGGCTTTGTACATCGACTTTTCTCCTGTAGTAGCTCCTGCGCATTATAGCGTATCTCGCCCTGCTTGTCCATTCAGGATGGCTGGAAAGTGCACAAATGGCAGGTAAACGATGGAGGTGCAAGCGGACTTGCCCGGTTAGGGAATTGGCGATATAATATATATACGGATTGCGTTTGAGGACTCTGCTCAAGAAAGCCAGAAGCCATCAGTGGATGAAGTGGATGGAAAAGGAGACCACACCTTGGACATTTCGCCTGAACTGACCAGACTTCGAGACTTCCTGCCCTCGCTTATCGAGGACATGGAAAAGCACGTGCCCTATGCGGCGGCGCTGGTGCAGCAGCAGACAGGGCACACGATTCGCGTCGATAGCCGCGAGCAGCATGTAGAGCCCGCCGACCCCTCACTGGGGGTAGTGCTCAGCGCCTGGACGGGACGCCGCTTCGCTGAGTTCTCCACCACCGAGTTGGACCCCGAGCGGCTGGCCCGCAGGGCCCATGAATTCGTGGCCGGGCTCACTGTGGAGCCAGGCGGCTTCACCGTTGACCCCGGCGAGCCGCTGGAGCAAGAGTTCGCCACCTCCTGCGAGATTGACCCCGCCACCGTGCCCCTGCGGGAGAAGTTCGCCCACTGCGTGGAGATTCAGGCGCGCATGGCCGCGCTGGATCCTCGGGTGATCACTGCCCGGGCGATGTACATGGACGAGGCGGAAACCAAGCTCTTCGTTAACCGCAGCCGTCGCCTGCTGCAGCGCATCCAGCGGGCGCGGCTGATGCTGTTGCTGCTGGTGACGGACACGAAAGGAACGAAAAAATGGAACGGGCACACCGCGTACGACTGGCGTATGCAGGATGGCACGAAGGGCTACGAGGTTACCCGCGTGTCAGATGAGACGCTGGCCTCTCTCCGCGATGCGGCGCTGGCGCTCCTGAGCGCCGAGCGCATCGAACCCGGCTTCTACGACTGCATCTCTTGCCCCGGCATCTCCGGCTTCATCGCCCACGAGGCCTTCGGCCACGGCGTGGAGCTGGACATGTTCCTCAAGGGCCGCGCCCGCGCTCGCGACTACATCGGCCAGCAAGTAGCCTCGCCGCTGGTGAGCATGGTGGACAACCCGCTGGCCGTGGGCGGCTACGGCGGCTTCTTCTTCGACGACGAAGGCGAGCCAGCCCGGCCCATCACCATCATTCGCGACGGTATCCTGGAGCGGGGGTTGGGTGATCTCACTTCCTGCTTCTACCTGGACGTTCCCCGCACGGCGAGTGGTCGCCGCGAGAGCTTCGCCCGCAAGCCCTACGCCCGCATGTCCAACACCTACGTTCTCCCTGGCGAGGGTGCGGTGGAGGAGATGATCGCTTCCGTGGAGCATGGCGTCTACCTGGAACATGGCTCCAGCGGCATGGAAGACCCCAAGGACTGGGGCATCCAGGTGATCTGCCACTACGGCCGCGAGATCGTCAATGGTCAATTCACCGGCCGCGTCTTTGCCCCCGTGGGCATCACCGGTTACGTGCCCGACCTGCTGCAGAGCATCAGCATGGTGGGCGACGACCTGAAGCTCACCGGCGGGTACTGTGGTAAAGGCTACAAGGAGAGGGTGCCCAGCGGCACCGGTGG
>DFBV01000047.1:1395-9980 GCA_002366755.1 Anaerolineales bacterium UBA3071 | reverse complement strand
CCGCTGAAGCCCAGACTTCGCCCCGACATCTTGCCCACGGGGATGCCCAGGCTGGCCACGAGCGGTGCCACAACCAGCGTCGTCTTGTCTCCCACGCCGCCGGAGGAGTGCTTGTCCGCCACGAAGGGGGCAACGTCGGAGAGGTCGAGCGTCTCGCCAGAGCGGACCATGGACATGGTCAACTGGATGCTCTCTTGCTCGGTCATCCCTTGGAAGTAGACCGCCATCAGCCAAGCGGCGGCTTGATAATCGGGAACCTCGCCCCGCGTGAAGCCCTGGACGAAGAAGTCAATCTCGGCGGCCGTCAGTTCGCTGCCGTCTCGTTTCCTGGTGATGATGTCCACAGCGCGCATGTTTTCCTCAGTGTGCAGCCCCAAAACAGCAGGCCAGGCTCCCACGCCCGGCAGCGGACTGGCAGGTGTGGAAACTTGCCCTACGGAGAGCGGACGTAGGTAGGGCGGCTTTCCATAGCCGCCGGGCTTATGGCCACGTGTCAGTTCTGCCTCATTGCCTTGATACCGTTGGGGAGTCGGACTACTCCAGGGGGCGCTAGTACCTGATCAAAGTGGTTTTGATGNNGAGTGCCGGAGTCCCCAACTTGTTGGGGGTGCAGCACGATGGCCCCGAACAAGTCCGGGAGTCCGGTGCGCCATACAGAGATGGAATCGCTACCCTCATGCATCACAACCAACGTGAGGGACTACTAGGCTGTCCCCTCTTCCTCTAGGAGTCTCTGCCAGACCCCCTCGATGCCCTCTTCCGTCACGCCGTAGTAGACCTCCAGCGAACCATTGGTCATACGTTGCACGAAGTCATAGCGCGTCTTGCGCGCCCGCCTCCGCTTCTGCCACAGCCCGACATCACCCGTCCATTTCACCTTATCGGCCACGACCGGATTGGTCTCCATTTGAGTGATGGCGTAGCGCCACAGCTTGCGGGCCGACTCGCGGGTCACGTTGCGCACGATGTTGCCGTTGCGCAGGTCCTTGACCGTGTGGTAGAAGACGCCTTTGCGCTCCACCGTCTCGACGATCTGGACGCCGACTTTGGGCGGTTCGACGGGGCGCCCCTCTTGCCAAGGTGTTGGCTGCGGGGTGGCGGCCGGCACACCCATCTTCTCTGCTGGAGGCTCTGTCTGCGCCAGCGTCTCCCGTATCAGTTGGACGACCTCATCGCGCACCGCCAGGTTGGTCTCCGCCTCCTGCCGCACGTAGACCTTGATGTCGTCTATCATGTACGGCTTGTCTGATCCCTCGGGCACGACCAGCCGCAGCACCTGTTTCCCCTGGCTTTGCAGGGTGTCCATGGTCACTTCCAACGGTGGTGTGATCTTGCGCGGCATTTCCGCTCGCAGGCTGGCGATCGCTTCTTCAGGGTTGGCGATGCCGGCAGGCACTCCCTTGCGGCTGGCGCTGACTCCGACATAGATCGTGCCACCCTTCGTGTTGGCGAAGGCCACCACGTCGCAGAGCACCTTGTGCATCCGGCCTCCGCTGCGGCTCATGCTCTCGTGAAACGACTGCACGATGCTTGACCCCTGCTCGCGGGCCGCCGAGACGTGATCGAAGGGCGCTTTCGCGGCCCGGTAGGGGCGCGTCAGAGTGAAATCGTGGCCTTCGAAGATGGCCTTGAGGGCCTCGAAACTCACATCCGGCAGCAATACCTCGGTGGTGCGATCGCCGATGCCCAGATGCGCCTTGTCCTTGGGGTCTCGCCGCAGACGATGCGCGTCGGAGCCTTGGATGCAATGCATGCGGCGGGGATACTCCGGCTTCGATCCGTTGTAGAAACGGGCGGTCGTGCGCCGGCCCGTGCTTTCCAGGTCCGTAAGCTCCAGCCCATGCAGGTGCGGATCCTGGGTGTAGGCGATCTTCGTCTGGCCGCCAAAGGGGAAATTGCGCATAGCCACGCCGTGGGTAGAGTTGGCGTGAGCGGCAATCACCAGTCCCCCTGCCTCATGGATCAGCCGGTAGGCGGTGAGCACGTCAGCCGTGGCTCCCACTTCGGTCGAACCCTCGTCTAGCTTATCGGCAGGGACGTTGAGTCGCAGCAGCAACAGCTCCAACTGGCGCACCGAGGTTTCGGGCGGGAAGATGCCCAGCACGTGGAAGCCAAACGTGGCTGTGAACTCGAATGCTGGAAGCACTAATACCTTCTCTCCCAAGCGCCGGAACTCCTTCAGTGCGGCTTTCTCCTCGTTTTGCAGACGACCACTGTTCTCCAACCAGGATAGCCTCTCCAATTCCTGCCGCAATCGGGCTACGCCGGCGACGGTGTTGTGGTCGGTGATGGCGACGATGTCCAATCCTTTCCGCTCAGTTGCCTGAAGCCAGTCCAAAAACGTCACCCCTGGCTCCGCCCAATCGGCTGAGGCGGGCGTGTGCAGATGCAAATCCACCTGTCGCCATTGCCGCTTCTGCTTTTTCTTTCTGCTTGATGTCACGTGTCTTTCATTCTCCTTTCTCCCGAATAGCCGGGAAGTCCGTTCTCAAGTGACAATTTCAATGACTCTACCGAAGAAACTGCCAGACTTGCCACAGAGGCACAGAGGTTTTGAGGTGTCTCTCAAGGAATCTGTGCTCTTTGGCGTCTGCTGCTGAACAGTTTTCAGTGCCACCTTGGTTTTTCCTCTGTGTACTCAGTGTCTCTGTGGCTGAATGACCTTTTTTCAGGGGAGTCATCTCAATTGTATCATGTTCTGCCGTACATGTCCAAAGTGGAGTGCGATACACGGCGGCTGTGACGTACCTGCCCTAATGCCCCTTTTCACATCAACGGTGTCGCTGTGGGCGTAGGAGAAGGCCAGATGGGCGGGCAGTGCTCCGATTGATCGTAGAACTCGTCCGCGGGCTCTACGTCGAAGAGCGTCTCAATAGCTTCCGCGATCGCGTCCATGTCACCTGCCAACGCCAATCCGCTTTTCTCGGTGACGTAGTCTTCCGTCATCGTCTCGTCAATCACCCGCCCGTGGATATCCTTGGGGTCAATCTGCATTGCGAAGTGGGCTAGCCTCACCCAATCCAGCAGCGTCAGATCGCTCTGGATAGAATCCTTGACGATGCTCCACAGCACAGGAATCCTGGTGATGATGTCCAACTGCAGGGCCTGGTCGCGCAGTGCCAGCAGAAGCAACTGTTGCCGTTTGGCTCGGCCCCAGTCGCCGAAGCGGTAGCGATAGGTGACGAACTTCAGCGCCGTTTCGCCGTCTAGCCATTGCGGGCCCGCATCCAAGTACAGTTCCTTGTACTGCTTGTCAGAGCCTGGGTCGGCAGGAGCAAACTCCTGCAGGGGGCAGTGGAGCGTCACGGTGATGCCGCCCATGACGTCAATGGCTTGCACGAAGCCTTGCTGCTTGAAGCGCACGTAGTGGTCAATCTCCAGCCCGAACGTTTCCTTCAGCGTGTCGGCAAGCAGGGCAGCGCCGCCTCCCGGATAGTCGTGCTGGTCACCCAGGTAGTCCACCTGGTTGATTCTCATCTCCCACATCGTTGGCGGGCTGACCCAGAGATCGCGCGGAATGCCCAGCATGCCGATGCGCTTGTTCTCGGCGTCCACAGTCACCACCAAGATGGCGTCGGTTAGCCACACACCACCCGACGATTCGCCTCTCTCGTCCGTGCCCAGGAGCAGGATACGCTGCAGCGGCGGCAGGATGGGCGTTGGGGTGGGCGTCATGGTTGGCGTAGGTGTTGATGTCGCTGCTGGCGTGGCCGTCGGCGTGGGAGATGGCAGGGCGACAGGCGCAGTGGCAGTTCGGGTGGCTTTTGGCATGGCAGACACGGTCAGCGGAGCGCTGGTTGCAGGCGCCTGGGAGCCAGTCGCCGCCTGGCGCTGCCCTGGCAGGACCAGGCAGCCCGCGGCCAGAAGCAGCGCGCCAAATGCTACCAGCGACAAGAACAGCAGCACCCGGCCCCTGCTCATCGCCGTTCTCCCGATGCCTGATTTTCGCGCACAGGGCTGCACTGCCTGGCTGCTCTCTGCTCAGCCAGTTCCCGAAACAGCTCTTGGCTGGCTGGAAACTCCCAGTCGTGCTTCATCATCTCTTGCCAGAATTCACCAAGCTGACGCCAGCCTGCCCGCTCGTAGGCCGTGGCTTGTATCATCAGATCCAGCTTGTCGGCATCGCGAGCCAGACGCCCCTCGGGTGTCGTGCCGTCTTCGAACTCCTGCCACAGGGCCTGCAATTCCTGGCGGGAGGGGAGGTCCGACAGCAGGTCGGCCAGCGCGAGCTCCTCCGCTCGACGCTTGGCGGCTGGCGTCAGGTACCGGACGGCCGCTGGCACCAGATCCAGGATCTGCGTCTCTGGCAGGTCATGCAGCAGGCAGATGGTGAGCAGACGACCTCGATCCACAGGTTCGTCCACCAGTTCTGCCAGCAGCAAGGCGGTGAGCGCCATGCCGTAGGTGTGCTCGGCCACACTCTCCGTATCGGCGAGCCCTATGCCGCGCACAGCCCAGCCCATGCGGGGGATGCGCTTGAGCTGATTGACCTCGAAAAGCAGTGGAAGCAAGTGGTGCACATCAATCTTCATCCTCATTTACGGTCCCTGACTCCCAACCAGTGCAAGATACCGGGCGTCACGTCTGTGATGGCATGGGCCTGGCGAAATGATGCCGCGGCTGGGCCGACTACCAGCAGTGGCACCGGGTTCAGCGTGTGCGCCCGCGTGTTGGAATCCTCCAGG
This sequence comes from Anaerolineales bacterium UBA3071, assembly GCA_002366755.1. Classification (GTDB taxonomy): domain Bacteria; phylum Chloroflexota; class Anaerolineae; order UBA3071; family UBA3071; genus UBA3071. Next base: position 5,295 of record DFBV01000047.1, on the reverse strand, counting down.
TTGCCGTGATCGCTAGAAAGCACCAGCGTAGCTTCGTCGGGTAGGGTTTCCAGCAGACCCCCCAAGAAGCGATCCAGCAGCGTGAGCACCTCCTCCGTGGGCCAGGGCAGCCGTCCGTGCCCGGCCAGGTCGGTGAGGAAGCTCTCGAAAAGGACCAGGTCGTGGGCCGCCACCAGCCGTGCCAGCCGCCGGCCTGCTTCCTCCGGCTCAAGCAATGGCACGTCCAGCCCGAGGAACGAGCGCATCACCTCGTGGGTGATGTCCCAGTAGACCGCTTCGCCCCGCTCAAGGTCGTCCAGCGTGCGGAAGCGCAGGCCAGCAGCCATGGTGGTCAGCGTGCTGGCAGAGTGACGCAACTTGCGTTGTGCGACTCGCTGCCAGTAGGTTCCGGTGTAGGCGTTGGCAAACGTCGCACGCAGACCGTGATCAGTTGCCCGCTTCAGCAAACTATGCCCAGCGATGACCTGCCGCAGCGCTTCGGTGGGGTAGCCGGCCACGTGCGCTCCCACCAGCGCGGCGGCGTTCACCCCGGTGAAGAGGGCTGTCTGGCCCGTGGCGCTCTGCGGCAAGCCTTCCACGCCCAGGCAGGCGTCCAGCGGCAGGAGCAGCAGACCGTCTCTGTCCGCCGACTGACCGGCGACCATCGGCCCGCCCAACAGGCGGTGTACGTTGGGCATTGCTGCCCAGGCCAGCGGATTGCTGCCATCCGCTGGCGCCAGCCCGACACCGTCAAGGAAGACAAAGCACACGGGCCTACGCTTCCCGCCTGTTGTGCGCTCATAACGTCGCCTGTGACTGCCGTTGCTGACTCGCATCCCTGTCACGTCTCTGGCCCACCGCTGCTGTGCACACGCGCCGCATTATAGCACCGATCTTCGTTCCAGGCAATGACGGGGGCACAGCATCAGCGCCGATGTGCACGTCGTTCCGTCAGCCGGAGAAGCAGGGGATACTGAGCAAGTCGCCGCGCCCGTTTGTCAAGCCTGTGGAAAGTTGGTATAATGAGTTGCTGCAATCATCGGTAAGAGGAGTGGAGGATCGTAGCGTGTTTCAGCGTAAGACGCAGACCGCGGAGTACTGGGGTTCCGCATTTCGCTTTTCCGAGGACGACCTAGCTCACCTCTACGGTGTGCTCGTGGACAAGGGGCGGCCGTACAGCACCGACGAGTTGGGCTTGGAGCTCATTGGTTTCCGCTGTCGGCAGGAAGAAGCGCACATCCGAGAAGAGCTGTCCAAGGGCACGCTCTATCAGCCCGGGGAAGACTATGAGGTGGGACAACGATTGGTTTTCCCAGTCTTCGACTTCGCCGCGGGGGTTGTGATTGAGAAGCGGACGGGTTTGAACCCTGAACATGGCAGGTTTGACGTCATCAAGGTGCAGTTCGAGGGGCAACGAAAGGCGCGCGAATTTGCCGCTTCGCTTGAGACGCCGCACAAGCTGAATGTGGACGACGGTGGCGAGGCCCTGCTGAAGCAAGAGGGCTTGCTTACTCCGGGTGAGTTGAAGGAATCGTTAGCTGGCGACCTGGGACAGCGTCTGGCGACTCATCTCGAGGCGAAGGCGGATGATAGTTTCGTCTGCAGCAATGGACAGTGGTTGTTGCGAGACATGCTCGCGGACGTGAATATCGGGCATCTGAACATCGCCGAGGCTTTGATTGAGATGGCCGGCCAGCCTGTGCCTCCCGGAAGGCTCTTGGGGGAGTTCGATCTGCCGAGCGAGGTATCTTCAGATATTCAGCTCTTCTCGCTCAATCACGCGCTGGAGCACGATGATCGCTTCGACAACATCGGCGTTGGTGGCAAACGGTTCTGGTATCTGCGCCGCCTGCAGCCGGAAGGAGCGTTGACGATCCCCGAGCCACTACGCTACGAGCCACAGTCCTACGACCGTTCCCTGCTGAGCGCCGAACTGCTGCGGTTCGAGTGGGAGCTGGGCGACGAATGGTCGGAGGAAGTCGTCGAAACGCCCTCTGTTGCTCCCAGTGTCACGTTCGTGCTTTCCTATCCACACCGGCAGTCAGGCACGTTGCCGCTCTCCTTCCGCACCCGAGGGTTCTTCGCCGCCGGAGAGACGGGACGGAGCATGGTCACCATGGTGGACGGACGCTGGGGACAACGCTTCACCGCCTGGGTAGTGTATGACGGGCGCTATATCGTTGGCTTGATGCCCTGGTTCAAGGAACACAAGGTCCCCGTGGGTGCCTACATTGTCGTGCAGCGGGGACAGGAGCCTGGAGAGATCGTTGTAGACATCCGCCCGCGCCGCATGCGGCGGGAATGGGCGCGTTTGGCTCGTGTGGACGAGGATCAGCTTGTGTTTGAGATGCGCAAGATGCCCATCGCCTGCGAGTACGATGAGCTCATGGTGGTGGATGCTCTGGACGCGGGGGCCGTGGAGGACTTGCGGCAGGCCTTGCGCCAGGAGGACATGCCGCTCACTGAGTTGCTGGACCGGGTTATCCCCGAGTTGCTCAAGCTCAGTCCGGACGGCAAAGTACATGCCAAGACGGTATATAGTGCTGTCAACATGGTGCGGCGCTGTCCGCCAGGGCCGATCTTTGCTGCCTTGTCCAGCAGCAAGCTCTATCAGCCCGAGGAGGGCGGTTTCTGGTCCCTGGCCTAGATCAGGCGCGGTTGGGGCATCTTTATTCCCAATGATTGACTACATGCAAACAGGTAGCTGGCCCTATGACTTCATGGTTCATTCCGACGACGGACACCAAATTCCACATTGACCTCGATTGGTGGGAGAAGAGCGGTAGGGATTTCCGCCTCTATCTTTGGGATCAACTCTGCCCCGAGTGTCAGCAACGTTTTCCCAATCATCGCGATACGGAGATGGTGGATTGGGTTGATCCTGAGACGGCGGAGGTGCAGCGCACCGATGCGCTGTGGCAGTGCTTGACCCGCGTGTGTGTGTATGAGCCGGATTACATCCATCCTCACATGTCTCTCGTCATGGCCGTCTTTCGTGCTTTGCTGAAGAACGACAACAGGCCGCTTTCGCCGGTGGAGTTGCACGAGGGATACATCTCCTGGAAGTTGCCAGAAGTCATCTTGCGCACGCTGAGTGGAGGCAGGGTACATCTGGGTCTGCGGGCTGTGCCTCCCGAGAACAAGTCGGGTTAGCAGCAGCAGGGCGGCCCCGGTGGGGCCGTTTTTTCTTTGAGGAGACGCCATGACCAGCGTGGAGATCATCGCTATCGGCAACGAGCTGCTGCTGGGTGACGTGCTGGACACCAACACGCACTGGCTCTGTCGCCAGCTCAGCGGGCGGGGTGGGTGCGTGCAGCGTGGGGCGATGGTTCCCGACGATCCGCAGGCCATCGCCGAAGCGCTAGAGGCGACGCTTTGCCGCCAGCCGGATCTCGTCGTCCTGACCGGCGGCCTCGGCCCCACCGCCGACGATCTGACGCTGGCGTCGCTGGCTACGGCGATGGGCCGTCCATTGGAACTCAACGAGCGGGCGCTGGCGATGGTGCAGGCGACGTACGAGCAACTCGCCGATATAGGGCTGGTGTTGGACGCGGCGCTCACCGAGGAGCGGCGGAAGATGGCCTACTTGCCGCAGGGAGCGGAACCGCTGCACAATCCCGTCGGCGCGGCCCCTGGCGTTACGTTGAGGGAGGGCAGGACGGTGCTTGTGTGCTTGCCGGGTGTCCCTGCCGAGTTGAAGGGGATCTTCGACAGTTCGTTTCAGCCGCTGCTGCAGGACCTCTTCGGCGACCGAGTGTTCCTGGAGCGGGTGCTGGTCACCGACTGCGGTGATGAGTCGGACCTGGCCCCCGTGGTTGACCGTGTGGCGGCGGAGCATCCGCAGGTGTACGTCAAGTCGAGGGCGAAGCCGTACGCTGAGGGGGTGCACCTGCGCATCACGCTGTCGCTTTCGGGCAGTGA
>DFBV01000047.1:0-1257 GCA_002366755.1 Anaerolineales bacterium UBA3071 | reverse complement strand
ACGTCTCTGTCCACGTCCACCGCCGCTGTGGCAATGGCCCAACTGACCACGCCCCAGCTCCCGCCGGAGATCAGCAGGGCCAGGAAGATCGAGAGAGGGTTAAGCGGCACCATGCCGCGGAAGATGCCCACAATCGCCAGCAGGATGCCCAGGGCTGCGAAGAAGAGCCCCACCTTCAGTGGCCCGCTGAGCCGCCTCCAGAAGCTGTCGGCAGCACCCGTCGTCGCTTCTGTCATCGTTGTGTCTCCTTCTCCCAGTCTTCCCACCCTTGCCAGTCTTCGGGCCGCGAAGGGCGATCAGGGAACTCTATGCCCTGCCGGCTGCCATCGATCAGGTAGGGAGCGTAATCCTCTGGCGCTGGAGTAAGCAGCACGTGATCGCCGTGGATGACGAAGTAGAGATCGTCACCAGGAAGAACGGCCAACGCTATCAGCACTTCCTTGGGCAGAACCAGGCGACCTTTGGTATCGAGTCTGACTCGGACCATGCGCATGAATGTGATCTCCTTGACTCGTGAAACGTTATCCGTGATCCGTGATCCGGTGAGCACGTTGGCTTTTCACGCAACACGCAACACGTTTCACGTTGTTCATTTGCCCTGCTGTCTATCTTGTCGAGAGCCATTCCTTCAGTGCCAATCACGGCTCATCTAATCGCCGCTGCGCCGCAGATCTCGCACGTTCAGTTGCAGCCGCGAGCGGTCGTTCCATTTGTTCATTTCTAGCGTGTAGGCTACGTCGATGCGCTTGGGCATCTGGCTAGCCCACTCGCCTTGCCGGAAGGCGATACTGTCCCACGCCTTGCTCCCATCGCTGAGGGTCAGCTTCAGATGCCTGCCCTCGGCGCCGACGGTGCGGTGATCCCGCACCTGCACATCGCGGCTCACAAGCAGCGGCGTGGGATTGTCGTGGCCACAGGGTTCGAATTGTTGCAGCAGTGCGTACGTCGCCCAGTTCAGTTCTTCCAGCCGCACCTCGGCGTCAATAGCCAGGGTGGGCACCAGTTCCTCTTCTTCGGACAGCTTGATCTTGGCGATCTCTTGCAGTTCCGCTTTGAGCTCTGGCAGATCCTCGGTCTTCATCTTGAAGCCGGCTGCGGCTGCGTGGCCGCCGTGGCTCTCCAGGAGGTCCACACAGCGGTCAAGCGCGGTAGTGATGTTGAACTCAGGAATGCTGCGGGCTGAGCCGCGGCTTGAGTCCTTGCCCCGCTCCACCACCACTGTCGGCCGGTACAGTGCCTCCGTGAGACGACCGGCCA